>CACDBG010000029.1 GCA_902551155.1 uncultured Verrucomicrobiota bacterium
GTCATTTCCCAGCTCGCTACAATATTGACGGACACTTTGCCTGGGTGCCCAGCAACGCTAGGCGTAACATGCCTGATTGGCTGGATCCCAAGGCTCCGCTTTTGTCGCGCTTCCTTAAAAGTGCCGGTTATGCGACTGCTCACTACGGGAAATGGCATTTGGCCAATGACATGATTCCTGATGCGCCTTTTCCTAGTGAATATGGGTTTGATGAATATGGAGCCTTTAATTGTTCCGGGCCTCAGATGTATGTGCACGATGATGTCAAGAGTGCCATTCCTTTTATTGAGAAAAGCCATAATGCGGGTAAACCTTTCTTTATCAACCTTTGGATTCATGAGCCACACACTCCCTTTCACGTTGACCCCAAGTTGCAAAAGCGCTTCGCTAATCTGGGAGAGAAGGATGCGATCTATGCGGCGACTCTTTTTCATGCCGACTTGAGGATAGGTCAATTGCTCGACGCTTTGGATCGGTTGAATTTGACCAATAACACACTGGTTATTTTCAGTTCAGATAATGGTCCTGCCCGTGGTGCTCCGGATACTCCCTTAACCCTAGGTTATGATTCTGCAACCGGATTAGGTTATGGAATAGCAGCGGCAAGGGGCGTTACCGGAGGACGCAAGGGGTATAAGGCTGCTCTTTTTGAAGGAGGAATAGGGGTGCCTTTTATTGCTCGTTGGCCCGGTAAGATCGCTGCTGGCAAAGTGGATAAAACCTCCATTTTTTCAGCGGTGGATTTACTGCCTACCTTTTGTGAAATTGCAGATGTAAAGTTACCGGCTTCCTACCGGCCTGATGGAGTCAGTCAGGTGGCGACTCTGAAAGGAAAAGGGAAAGTGCTTCGTGAAAAGCCGCTCTTCTGGAAAACGGTTGCCCCTTGGCCGGCCCGTAAAACCAAGCCTGACCATTGGGTATCTTATGCGGTAGTTAATAAAAACTGGAAATTGGTGGCTAACCGGGATGCTCAGTATGTCGAGCTCTATGATTTGGTGGTTGATCCTATGGAAAAGGAAGATCTTGAGGAGAAATATCCAGACACAGTAAATCAGCTCAAAAAAATGCTTTCTAAATGGCAAAGTACATTGCCGGTCAAGCCCACGGGTAACGTGTTTTCAAATTTACGTAAAAAATAAAAAAATTTCAGTTCAGATTGTCGTAAAAAAGCATAATAAATTCGCAAAAAAGCGATTCTCTTTCTTTGTTGTATTGAGTAAATCAGAGTAATCTCTGTCTGACGGTACGGAGGGAAATTATGGAATTAGTAAATAAATTCACCCAAATTATCTCTGCTGTTACCGTGTTGATTGCTTTAACCTCGCCGGTTTCGCCTCGAGAACTTTCCGACCCAATGGATAAGTGCGACTTGGTCGAACGGGAAGACTGCCAAAATCTTTTTACAAAAATAATATCGGGCAAGGGTTTTGTGGCAGGAAAACCTTCCAGTGAATTAATTTGGGCTAAGGCCGGAGATAATATTTAGAAACAGAAACATCGCATAGCACGAATCCAATTAGATAGAAATTATGAAACTGAAAAACAAACTTACCTTAATTCTTACTGCAACCATCGTGATGATTGCTTCACCTCTGTCGGTTTTAGCCGAATTGCCTGATCCGGATGGCAAACCTGCTGACATGTCCAAACCGGTCAAAGTTTTCATTATTATGGGGCAATCCAACACGTTGGAAATGGGTAAGGTAAAAGGCGATAAGGAAGGTTCGCTTGAGCATGCCGTGAAGAAGGAAAATCTCTACCCTTTCATGGTGGATGATGCGGGTAACTGGACCAAGCGAATGGATGTGCGCAATGTCCACACGCAGGGCAGTGGGGGGGCGGGCGGCCGAGGCGGAGTTCGGCGTAATGACTGGTTGACTGTTTCCGCAGGGAAAATCGGCATTGAGATTGGTATCGGCCATCACTTGGGAAACGCACTGGATGAACCGGTACTGATTCTTAAGAGCTCAATCGGTAATCGATCACTCGGTTGGGATCTTCTACCTCCCGGAAGTCCGAGACACGAAGTTGAAACAACTGAAAGAAAAACTGGAAAGAAAATTACGCTGGTTACCCCGGCCTTTAAGGATGAAGTGCGGTATCCAAGTTGGACCAAGGGCGAAGTGCCTGAGCCTCCAAAGCACAATTGGCATGCCGGACTACAATATATTGGCGACGTGGCCCGGGCCAAGGCAGTGCTCAAGGATCTCGGTAAGCACTACCCCGGTGGTAAGGGTTATGAAGTCGCCGGTTTCTTGTGGTGGCAGGGGGATAAGGACCGTTATAATGCGGCTCACTCGGCAATGTATGGAAAAAATCTCGTGCAACTCTTTAAGGCACTGCGCAAGGAATTCAATGTGCCTAAAGCCAAGATGGTAGTTGCCACTCTCGGCCAGACAAACAAGGAGAAAGCTACCGGTAATGAAAAGATGATCATCGATGGCATGTTTGCCTTTGGCGCAGCCCACAAGGGTGAGGTCGCCATCGTTTACACTAATCCGATCAGCATGGGTTCCTCTTCCAATGCCCACTATGGCGGCAATGCCAAGACCTACATGAACGTGGGGCTTGGCATGGGTGAGGCCATGGTTAAACTGCTCAAATAAAGGATTTGAATATGATGAAAAACGCAATCCACGGAGGATTGGCACTCCTTTTCCTTGGGACGGTAAGCCTTGGGTTGGCCAAGGAGGATGAACCCCAACCTCTCACCCAAGCCGGGCAGAAAATCAAGGCTCATTACGCGAAGCAACTGGAAGCTCTCCGATCCCAACTAACCAGGGAGATTCCTTTCGTGCCCGCCCCGTCAACCGAGGAGGCCCGGAAGAAGAAATTCGATTTTCCGAAGGTTCAGTTGGGAGGCAATAAAAAAAATGATGACAAATCGTTGGAAGAATTACTGAGCGAAGGAAAGGAAGCGGCTTCCGTAGGCAAGAGGGTGACTCAGGAAGAGAAGTTTAAGCACTTTATGGCTAGCGATAAGCTGGACGATCTTCTGGTCAAGTACGTCGTTTTGCTCGACGCCACCCCCCGGGGCTTGGCGGAATTCGGTCAACAGGGCAAAGAGCATTTTGCGCTTACTGAGCGGTTACTGGCCGACTCCGAATTGTTAAAACGGATGTTGATCGCAGACGGAGCCAAAGCCAAGCGTATTGGCAAGGGATACGGACCCGCCCGCTATGGCGAGGCTATGAAAATATATACTGAAATTCTCAGCAGTAGCAGTAAAGCCTCAAGTGGTGTGCTCAACCGCTTGGCTCTTGCCCTAGCACTCGAGCATGCTGTTCCGGTAAAGCAAACGAATCCTCAGTCCCTCGAGAATGGGTCCGATACGGTCGATCCCATTAAACGGTATTTTCACTATGAAAAGGCCTACTTCGCCGGTGAATTAGATTCTACTTTCAGCAGTTTAAGCGTTTGGAGTTTGCGCATGGTTATTAACGGGGATGAGCCCGACGAGATTTTGACTTGGGGACGCCAGATGCTTCGTAACTTCAAGCCTGACCATATATACGAGTCCAATTTCGGGTGGCGTTATGTAGGTATTGTGGGTTCTGAGGTAAAATACGGTTCGGGTGATGTCAAATACGACCGACCTGAATTGCAGAAGTATCAGAACATCATCATGAACGGAGGCATTTGCGGAAGACGAGCCTTCTTCGGTCGCTTTATTCTGCGCTCCTTTGGAGTTCCGACCACGGCGCGTCCAAGTCGAGGACATGGTGCTCTGGCCCGTTGGACTCCCGGCGGTTGGTGTGTGAATCTCGGTCCTGGGTGGGGTTCCGGGTGGACGGCTACGCGCTACCACAAGGATGTGGATTTTCTTGCCAGTTCTAAAGCACGTAACGATCAGGAGGGGTTTGTTAAAGTGAAAAGGGCTCAATGGATTGGTGATGTTTTTGGAGAGAAAAGAATCTACGGTGAAAACGACCCAAGTCTCCGCTTTAACAGTCAGGTGAACTTGAAGCCCGCTTTTTGGAATCGTATGGCACTTAAAGCTCAACGTGAAATCATTGATGACCTAAAGGTGGTGACCCTCAAGGCTTTGGGCGCAGAGTTGGGGGAGTCCAATAAACCTACGATCGCCGAACAGTTATTGGCTGCACCTATTTCAGCTGACGAGAAGGTGATTCGCTATGGCAAGGATAGTGTTATTTCAATTCCCGCTGCCGCCTACACCCAGTCTTCGGGTAATCCACGTGAGATCTTGGCCATGAAAAGCTTTGAAGGGGGTATGCAAATCTTTCTCCCCCGGTTTGCCCCAGAAGGCCTAACGATCATGCGTGGGGGTACTTGGAAGGGCATGCCTGATGCGTGCACTTCCGGTGTTCGTATGTTAAGTGCTGGTTATGGACGGTATGAGAACTGGGGTTTGCGGGCGGCCATTACTCCTGTACTCGGAAAGAAGCCGGGAAAGGAGCTAAAACTGGATTTAGGAAACGGTTTAGTTATGGAATTTATCTACGTGAAACCTGGCAAGTTTGTAATGGGTGGAGAGAACGAGAAAGAAGGCCGATTCGCTTGTGTAGAGGTTCCCAAACATGGTGTGGAACTCACCAAAGGGTTTTACCTTGGCAAGTACGAGGTGACTCAGGCGCAGTATCAGGCTGCTATGGGGCAAAATCCAAGCCGTTCTACGAAAGGTGCGGATTGTCCGGTCGACAACGTCTCTGAATCAGATGCTCGCCAGTTCTGCATCCGACTGAGTGAGATCGCTAACGTTGAAGCGAGGCTTCCTACTGAGGCCGAGTGGGAATATGCCGGTCGCGCTGGTCGTTCCACCAAGTGGTTTTTCGGTAATGATCCTTCCCAGATCGGGGACTACGCTTGGTATAAGGAGAATGCTGATGCCAAGTCCCATCCCGTTGGGCAGAAGAAGCCCAACCCATGGGGCTTCTACGACATATACGGTAATGTCTGCGAGCGGATATCAGATAAATATCACAAGAATTACTACGCAGTGAGCCCTAAGATGGATCCGACCGGACCCAAACAGGCGACAAAGTCACGTTTCGAATATACGATTTCGGTTTTGCAAGCTGGCAAGTATGCTTTGAAGGCTCAGGTGGTCACGGTGAATTATGATCAGTGGCTCAAGGTCTCGGCCAATGAAGGAGCCGATATAGCCATGCAAATGCCTTTTACTGGAGGAGAGTGGCAGAATTCCAAGCCTGTTGAGCTCATGTTACAAAAAGGAGAAAACACTCTTCGCTTATGGCGCGACTCCCCGCCACAGAAGGGGTTAGCCATCAAGGAATTTACGCTCTCACCGGTTGAGTGAGGTTTGTGGTCATCATAATTTTCCTATTGTCATACAAGCCATGAAAAACATTATCGCCTTTACTTTGTTTTGCATGCTGATTGTTTCTGAAGTTTCCGCACGGAAAGTTGAAAATTGGACTTATGAGCGTCTTTTTAAGGAATCGGATCTTGTGGTCATTGCACACGTCCAAGGATGGGGTGTTACTAAAAAAGAGTGGAATGAAAAGTTTTTTGAAAAGACGCACTTTGAAGGTATTAGCACTATTTTCGGAGCCAATTTTGTTTTGAAAGGCGACCCACCTCTATGTATTTGGCTAAATCATTTCAGGTATAAAGAAGGTGCTGTGCGTTATAATGACGGTCCGGACTTGGTTGCTTTTTTGAAGGAGCCTCTGAAAATTGAGGTTAAGCAAAATGTGAAGAATAGAGGCAAGTTGCATCAGCAAAGTCAGGGATTGAGAAAAATAAGTCAGCCTGAATATCTGCTCTTTTTAAAGAAACACAAGGATGGTCAGTACGAGCCGGTTTCCGGTCAATTGGACGCTGAATTATCGGTGCGTGCCTTGTTCCCTTCGGGTAACATCGGCATTCGGCAAAAATGAAAAAAGTAATCCTATTTTCATGAAAAAAATTATTCTTTTAATGTTCGCGTCAGTGTTCCTGTTGGGTTGTATTGATTTTTCCGGAGGAGGGCCCAACACAGATAAAATTAAAATTATCGGTGAAGAGAAATCGTCCAATGGCAGGTTCATCGCCACAAGTTTCTCCTGCTCTGGTGGAGGGGCCGCCGGCTACTTCTATTTCAATGCCAGCCTTCGTAAAGCGGGTGAAAAACTGGATCCACGCGATGGATTGTTGGGCAAACACAAGACTTGGAATGCTTTCAACAATATAAAGGTAAAGTGGATTGACGATACAAACCTTGAGGTTTCCTATGATCAGTCTAATTCACCCGACTATAAGGAGAATAATGCTGTTAAGGTGGAATCCAAACACGGCATCAGGATTCACTACAAAGTCAAACAATGAAAAATAATATTCAACTTTCACAAAGAATACAGTGCTTGGTATTGGCTTTATCTATGGCATTCAGTTTATCAGCTGCCGATCAGCAACTTGAATTGGCTGTGCCCTTTACCGACAATGCAATTCTTCAACGGGAAACATTGGTGCCCGTTTGGGGGTGGGATGTGCCGGGCAGTAGGGTAACCGTTCTGTTCGCCGGGCAAACCAAGTCGACTGTAGCGGGCAAGAATGGCGACTGGATGGTGAAGCTTGATCCTTTGATGGCCTCGCGCACTGAGCGCAGTCTTGAGGTTCGCAATGACCGTGGCAAATCGATCTTGCTCAAAGGTGTGTTGGTCGGTGAGGTATGGTTTTCCTCCGGCCAATCGAACATGGTGTGGACGGCCGGCAAGAGCATGTGCAATAAACTCGCGCGCGACCTCGCCTCTGCGAAGGAAGAAGTGCTCATTCGCGAGATCAATATCAACACCGTCTCAGCCCTCTATCCCCAGAAGCGCGCCACCTCCGATGAAGGCTGGAAAAGGGCCAATGCAGCTGGTGGGTTCTCCGCTCTATCTCTTTCCTTTGCGCATGAATTGTACAAAGAGCTGGATGTACCCATTGGTATTCTCCTTAGTGCCCATAGTAATACACGTATTGAAGCTTTCACCCAACGCGAAGCGATTGAAGCGCACCCGAAACTCAAGGGTGATAAGGACCTCATTCACAATGCGGATCCAATCACCGAACAAGGCCGCAAGGCCTTCGAGCAATATTACGCTGACTTGAAAGCGTGGCAGGATGTCGCGGGTCATGCGGCTGAGAAAGGCGGTAAGGTTCCGGCTCGGCCCAAGCTTCCCGGCATTGCCGGGATGTGGCGAGGCCCCTCCCAGTTTTTTAACGGGAAGATTGCGCCGGTGATTCCCTACGGAATTCGAGGCGCAATCTGGTGCCAAGGGACGAGCAATAGCGGTGATGGCCGAATTTACGCCGCAAGAATGGAAGCACTTGTTAAGGGCTGGCGCGATGCTTGGGGCATGCCCGAGATGCCGTTTTATTTCACGCAAATGCAATGTTATGGATCGCCCGATCCAAACAACGTTGGCTTTGCGGATATCCGTCAGGTTCAGCATAAGTTCTTCCAAAACAATCGCAAGAACGTCGGCATGGTCGTGCAGTCTGATCTCAACTCGGCTCGCCCGCAGGGAATTCATTACTTCAACAAGCTGCATCCCGGCATGCGAATGGCCCGTTGGGCGCTCGCAAAAGATTACGGCAAGGACATTGTCTACACTGGCCCGATATATAGCGGTTATAAGGTAAAGGATAGAGAAGTCATTGTTTCCTTTGAGAAGTCCAGCCTCTTTGGTGGTTTGATGGTGGGAAACAAAGGCATGGCCAAAGATTATCGTGAACCCGGCAAATTCGTCGAGCCCGCGCAGCCAACACCGGACGCGGCACTGAACCACTTCCGCCTTTGTGGTGCCGATAAAAAGTGGCACGCCGCCAAGGCTAAGATCGTTGGCGACACTGTCGTCGTGGCTTCTGAAGAAGTGTCCGCGCCCATCGGCGTGCAATATGCCTATAGTGCCGTTCCGGAAAACTCGAACCTCTACAACAAGGCCGGCCTGCCCGCAACGCCGTTTGCAATGATTGACGGCAAATATATTTTTGAGGAGGACGATTTGGAGAAAGCCGCCGCGCTAAAGGCGAAGTACGCGCAATGGACTGATCCCGATTATCCGATTCTTCAAGTGGCCGAGTATTATCGTGATGGGGTTATTCTGCAACGTGACCAACCGATCCGAGTTTGGGGCCATGCCAACCGAGGAGTGAAGGTTACTGTTACTCTTGCCGGAAGATCGAAAACTGTTGAGTCCAACAATCTCGAGCAGTGGTCGGTGACTTTTCCTGCAAGGAAGGCTTCGGCCAAGCCTATTACCCTTGAGGTAAAATCCACTCATGGTTTCAACCGGACGGTTCGGGATATTCTCATTGGTGACGTTTGGTATGTAACGGGTAGTACGCAACTGACTTCCGAGTGGGCTTACGATCGCCGTAACAAGGAGGTTGAATTGCCCAAAGCTATGCCGTTGGTTCGCGAATTTCGCAGGCGGACGGCCGCCAGTTCCTTCCCGACACCACGAAAGCGCCGCTTTGAAACTGGTGGTGGACGATACCGTACCTACTGGTCGGCGGCGGATTTCACCAAGGAAACCACTGGGGTGACGATGTTCGCCTACGAATTTGCCAAGGCACTGAACCGATCGGATGTTCCGCAGGGATTTATGACGATGTCTGCGGGGCGTGGTGGCCGCAACCGGGAATTTGCTTCGCCGCTTTCGTGGACTTCCTATCAAGGCATTAGGAAGAACAACCATCCGGCGTTCAAAGCGCGACTGGACGAATTATTTCTTCAGTACCCTAATTCCTCGGTGGCTCGAAAAGCGGTAGCGAACCATATCGCGGAGGTGAAAGGCTTCGTCCAAGTCATTCGGGTAGCGGACAAACAAGGAGTAGATTCTGCCACCTTTGCTTTGCAGGTTCCCACGTTTCCCGAACCCGGCAAAGGAGAGGCTGTAGCGCGCGACACCATCCCAACTTACGCCTACAACTGGAACGTTAGCCCGCTTACTCCCATGAGTGTTGCTGGTGTTATCTGGGTTCCCTCTGAAAGCAATATAGGTGAGAACCCTGCCCATTATGCAGCTGAGCTGGAAATCTACGCCAAGAGTCTTCCGGATACCTATGGGCAGGACAGAGTTCAGTTCCTTTATGCTCAACCATCAGATTCCTTGATCGAAGACATTACTGCTCCCAAAATCAAGACTGCCAAGAGTATCTCCTTTGACCAATGGCCTAAAAGCCTGAAGGATATTGCAACTGGGTTGGCAGAACTGGTTAGGTGAGGCTGTTTATTTTAGATAAAAAGTAACGAATCTATAACACATGCCTCGATTAATCCTGTTTTTACTAGCTTTGACACTTTTGTTTCCGGTGTCTCATTCAGCTGAACTTTCTTCAGGGAAATCTGGTTTTGTGTCGCACATCAAACCGTTTTTTAAAATGTACTGTGTGAAATGCCATGGGTTTGAGAAACAGAAGGGGAAGGTTTCGTTGTATGATCTCGACGGCGACTTGGGCAAGGGGAAAGCGCTGAAGCGATGGGAGTTGATCCTCGACGTGTTGAAGGCGGGCGATATGCCGCCGGAAGAGGAGATGACGCGCCCGGCCAAGACGGATGTGTTGGTGGTGGCCCAGTGGATCGAGGCGGAATTGCGCAAGGCCGTGGCACGAACCAAGGAGAATTCGATTGCGCCGCAGGCCCGGCGCCTGACTAATTTTGAGTATGAGAACACGATCCGTGACTTGATTGGCTTTCGGCTCAAACTAACCGACAACCTGCCGAAGGATCCGGAGAAGCCGTATCACTTTAACAATACCGCTGAGTTTATGCTGTTGGGACCCGAACAGGTGGATCGTTACTTGGAGAACGCCCGCAAGGTGATGGCGAGCGCCATCGTCGATCCTGCCAAACCGGAGGTGCACAAGACGCGGCGCGAGTGGCAGCCGCACGGGCTGGATCGTGGTATCGGCGTGGACGAGGTCGGCGTGTGGGGTAATCGTCGTCATTCGCCGGCGCATGGCATGGGACTGAAGAGTTTCCCGGACACGGGCGAGTTCGTCATCCGCGTGCAGGCTTCAGCGATTTTGCCGCCGGGTGTGAAGGGCGCACCGTTGCGTTTGATCCTGGGCCAGACTATCCAGATCAACAGTTCCACACAGCGCGTGGAACCGGTGGGTGGTGCGTACGTGGTGAACAGCATCGATGAGCCGAAGGTGTATGAATTTCGCGGGCGCATCGAAAACTTTCCATTGGAGCGCGGGCGAGTCGTTCGCGGCAGGCAACAGCCGGACAGTCGGGTCATTACACCGCAGGTGTTGTACGACGACGGTACGCTCAATGATGGCAATCGCAATCTTACCATGCCCCGCGTCGTGATTAACTGGATGGAGTTTGAGGCGCCCGTCGCCGACGTTTGGCCGCCGGCGCATCACACGCGCATTTTATTTGACTCGCCTTTGCGTAAGGAGAATCCCGAGGCCTACGTGCGCGAGGTCATCCGCCGCTTCGCCTCGCGGGCTTTTCGCCGGCCGGCTTCCAAGGCTGAGGTGGATCGATTCGCTCAAATCTACAAGATGGTGCAGCCCGAGTTAAAATCCATGGAGGCTGCCATGCGAGAGACGTTGGCGATGGTGCTGATCTCGCCGCAGTTCCTCTATCACACTGTGGCCGACGGTGAAGTGACGACGCGCCCGTACGAACTGGCCTCGCGGCTGTCGTATTTTCTATGGGGATCCATGCCGGACGCTAAATTGCTGAAGCTGGCCGGGGAGGGAAGGCTGGATGAACCAAAAGTGTTGGCGGAGCAAACACGCCGTCTGCTGGCCGATAAACGCTCCAAAGATTTCGTGCGCAATTTCACCATGCAGTGGCTGAGCCTCGTCAAGATGAAGACGGTGCCGATTAACAACCAGCTCTTCCCACGTTTTCTATATTACGTATCAGCTGGTGAACGCAGGGGCACAGAGCAGCCATACCGGCCCACCATTCGCGACTACATGCTGGATGAGACAGCCGGATTTGTGGCTGAACTCATCCGCCGCAACGCCAGTGCAGCCAACGTGGTGGAGTCCGATTTCGCCTGGTTGAATCAACCGCTGGCTGCGCACTATGGCGTGCTGGACATCGAGGGAAATCATTTTCGCGCCGTGCCATTGAAGCCGGAACATAGGCTGGGTGGTCTGCTCACCCACGGGTCGATGCTGATCGGCAACGGCACGGGCTCGGCGCCGCATCCGATTTACCGAGCAGTGTGGTTGCGCGAAGCCATCCTCGGAGATGACGTCTCCGATCCACCCGCCGACGTGCCGGCGCTCACTGACACCGCCGGCGAATCCGCCGAGAAGGCGCTCACCATCAAGGATCTCCTCGCCAAGCATCGCCAAAAGGAAAGCTGCAATGACTGCCACGCCCGGCTCGATCCTTGGGGCATTCCCTTCGAGCATTACAACGCCATCGGTAAGTACCAGCCGCTCGTACCGAAGGAAGGCGCACGTATCAGCGGCTTCAACAAGCAAACCCATGGTGACCTTGCCGGCTATGCGGCTTACCTGAAAACCATCAATACCGAAAAGGTTGAGGCTGCTGCTCATGTACCCAATGGCCCGGAGGTTAATGGCATGGCCGATCTGAAGGCGCACCTTTTGGAGCACCGTCATGAGGATGTTGCTGAAAATATTTTACGGCGCCTGCTTACTTACGGCATTGGCCGGGAATTGACGACGTATGACCGCTACGCCGTGGCGGAGATGTTCAAACAGTCTGTTGCCAACGAACACCGACTGCTCGACATGATAATTACTATCTGTCAGAGTCCCTTGTTTAGGGGAGCAAAGGATAAATCAACCGGCAAACCATGAAATCCAAAACCTGGCATTTGAACCGACGTGAAATGCTCAAGGGCGGTGGTGTCGCGCTAGCTTTACCGTTCCTCAACGGCATGAGTTGGGCAGCACCTTCCAAGTCGATACCAAAGCGGATGTTGGTGAGCTATTTTTCATACGGTGCGTATATGCCCAATGGTCCGGCCGGTATTCCCAACCTGAACCAGCCGCACCACGATTGGAGTTGGTGGCCATGCCGCGACGCAGGTCCGTTGACCTTTAACCAGTCCGCTAAGCCATTTGAGCCGCTCAAGGATTATGTGAGCTACTACCGCGGGCTGGATCACGCTGGCGGTTGGGCCTTGGGCGGACACAGCTCGGGCGATGTCTTCGCTACAGGCGCGGACATGGTGGGTACTCAAAAGACCAACAGTATTTCCATCGATCAGGTCGCCGCCAATGTCCACGGGCACAAGACGCGCTTTGCCTCCATGGTGCTTGGCACCGAGGGCGGCACGGGTTCCTACGGACGCAGCAAGACGCTTTCCCACCGCGGGCCCGGACGGCCGATTCCCTCGATGCACAAGCCGCAGAAGATTTTCAACCGGCTATTTAATCCCTACGCCGGCAAAGGCGTCGAACAGGTGCGCGCCGGGCTCAAGCGCGAGGCCAGCATTCTAGACTTGTTGATGGACCAAAGCCGCAGTCTCAAGGGCCGCCTCGGTCACGAGGATCAGGGCAAGGTGGAGGAATATCTGGAATCCATCCGGGCGCTGGAGCAACGCGTGGAACGCACCAGCAAATGGACGCACGAACCGCTGCCGGAGATCGATACCAAGGGACTGAATCTTGACGCCTCGCACAAGGATCCGAAGGAATACATCCGTTGCATGTACGACCTCGTGTATCTGGCGTTTCAGACTGATACCACCCGCTTTGCTTCCTTGATGCTGGAGAGTGAAAATTCCTCACAAAGCGAACTCTGGAATTATGCCACTTACGTTCTAGGCTACAAGGGTGCCACGCACGACATCGCCCACAAACGCCCCGTCGATTACTCCGGTCAATGGGATCGCTGGCGGGCCAAGCAGCACGCTTATTTCCTGCAACGCCTCAAGGATACGCCCGAGTCCGGAGGCAATATGCTCGACCGCACGGTCGTGCTTTGGGGTTCGGCCCATCCGCACGCTTCGCACAGTACCAAGAATTATCCCATCCACCTCGCGGGTGGTAATCAGCTTGGACTTAAACACGGTCGCCTACGTTCCTTTGAGGGCAACAAGAAAGTGCCGCTAGCCAACCTCTTCCTCTCCATACTCCACGCCGTGGACGTTCCTGTAAAATCCTTTGCCGACAGCACCGGCCCTATGCCCGAAGCCATTGCCTAACGATGCGAAGCTTTGGCGTCATCGTCGTTCTGCTGGCGTTTATATTGGGTGGTCAGCTAAGAGCTGCCGAAAATGAACTGCCGCGGGTGCTCATCCTTGGAGATCAAATCTACCAGCAACCGGCTTCGGAATTGCGCAAGGAACTCAAGGGCAAGGCCGAGGTGCATTGCCCGAGGATGGAGCCCGGTGTGGTTTGGAACTCCGTCACGGCCTTGGAGTTTCTCGATCACCAGCTCGGAGACGGTCGATGGGATCTCATCCACTTCAACTGTGGGCTCGGCGACCTGATTCACCGCGTCCCCGGCGTGAAAGCCTTTCGGGTGATGCCTCGCCATGCGGGAGGCATCCGCACTACCTCGCCCCAGCAATACGAGAAGAATCTCTACATGCTCGTTACCCGCCTCAAAGCTACCGGTGCCAAGCTGGTCTGGGCTAGCACCACGCCTATTCGGCATTCCAGCACCAACGTTTTTGAGAAGGGTAAGGAAGTAGAATATAATGCTATCGCCGCCAAGGTGATGACTAAGCATGGTATTCCGACCAACGATATGTACACCTTCGTCAAGGGATTGATCGATATGAACAAGCCCGCTGGTCATGGTGCCGACCCCTTTTTCTTCGACCGCAAACCCATCCATTCGCCGTTGCGTGAGATTCTACGTAAAGGCTTTGGAGTGGTGTCGGAGAAATAAAAGAAATTAGGCCATAGTAATTTATTCTAAAGTAATACCTCTTTGATTCTTCAATCAGATAGGCTCCGTAAGTAAGATGGTCTGAAGTAAAATGAACCTTTTACACAATGGAGAAAGAAAATCCTGTACAATTCTATGAGTACTGAGGAATTTATTGCAGATAATTAGTTAAAAGAATCATGCGTGTACACCTTGTAAAACGAATTAACATTCCATTTCTGTTTATCTTTTGCGCGGCTCTTATAAACGCTTTCGGAGCTCAGCAGGATAACTACAAAATTTCAAGCCCCCCAAGTGAATTGTGGTTAACCTATAAAGGAGTAAAAGGCTCAGGAAAGGGAAAGCATGTTGTGCTTATTGCAGCCGACCAGGAATACCGTAGTGAACAATCGATGCCGATGCTGGCAAAAATTTTATCCAGGCATCATGGCTTCGATTGCACCGTTCTTTTTTCAGTTAATGAAAAAGGTGAGGTTGACCCAACTATGCCGGCTCCATTTAAAGACAAAACGAAGCGGCATAACATTCCGGGTCTCGGGCAATTAGCCCAAGCTGATTGTGTTATTTGGCTTTCGCGGTTCATGCATTTACCAGAAGAACAAATGCAGTGTTTTTATGACTATTTCGACTCAGGAAAACCACTTATCGCTTTACGTACTGCTAACCATGGTTTTTGGGGGGGGTTAAGGTATAAGAAGGACGGTAAGAATGTTTCACTTCGCCAAATGTTGGGCGGCACTTTTATGGGGCATCACGGTGGTTGGCATCGTGAGGCAACTCGTGGTGTTCTTGTTTCTGAAAATAAAAAGCATCCTATTCTGATCGGAGTGGGGGACATCTGGGGAACGTCCGATGTTTACCGGTGCCATAATGATAAAAATCCGTTTCCAGAAGATTGTACGTCATTGGTCTTGGGCCAGCCACTGGTTAATCTTAAAGAGGATGCTCCCCCCAATACAAAAAAGGAGCCTTTGCCTATTGCTTGGACAAAAATCTGGACCGGAAACAAAGGTCAAAAATCCCGAATATTTCACTTTACCATGGGTTCTGCAGTGGACTTTTCAAACGAGGGAGTAAGGAGAATGACAGTGAATGCAGTCTACTGGGGGCTGGGTATTGAGAAAGATATTAAACCCAATAGTTCCATTGACATTATTGGTAGTTATAAACCTTTAAAGTCTGGCTTTAATTATGAAAAGCTGGGAGTTAAACCGCGCAAGGTCGGCTATTACAGGTAGTCGTTGCTTGGTTAAATAGAAGCCTGCAAAAGGTCATAGTGAAAATGGGGGGTTTCAGATTAACCGGGGCTGTTAGGAGTGTGTTCGTTCTCTTTTGTTTTTTAATTTCGATTATTGGTGCTCCGGGTGAACAATGGGGCCAAATAACGGAACAAAAAGCGGAATTTTTCGCCGCCAGCGATGTTGCTGACTCCCAAATCGAGCTAACAAAAAAATGGTATGAAATTGCAGCTAAAAACTGGGGTAATTATGGACCGCTGGAATTCTGGATAGTTGGTAATAATGAGGTAGCAGCTAAAACCCTGGATAGTAAATACTGTGATATAAGGAAACAAAAAGATCCATCCATTCCCATTAGACATTGCCTGAACCGTGGCCATAATTTTGTTTCCTACGCAATAAGAGGCAATGCGGGTTTGAATACACGGAGAAATGAAAATGAAAAATGGTCAGGCTTTATTATCACCATGTCTGCCAAGTTTCCGGGCCCCAAAGAAGAGGATTATAAGTCCGTAGTTCTTCATGAATACTTTCATGTCTACCAGCATGCACATATTCATAGTAGAAAACGTTCTTTAAGAGAGAGTTTGCACCAGCAGAATCCCTGGTGGGGAGAAGGAGGGGCTGAGTATATGGCTCAGTTACTCTACTCCCGGCAAAAAGGAATTAGAGCAGGGTATTTAAAGGAAAGGATGGAAAGAAAGTTGAGGTCGATAAAGGACCTGCGCGAGGGAGAGAGCATCAAGGATATTCCTTACGGCAAACGAGCAAGGATAGCTTATGATCTCGGAGCTTGGTTTATTGCATTTATCATCAGCAAATCCAGCGAGGAGGCTTATCGGGTTAAATTTTATAAGGATCTTAACTCAAAAGGATTTGAAGGATCTTTTGTGAAGCACTTTGGTTCTTCATCAAAGGATTTGCTTGATGAATTTCACAACAGCTTTCTTAAATTGAGCCTCGAGGATAAATTAAAAATTATTCCCTCAATAAATTAATTGATTCAATTATATTTATAATTTAATTTAATATACAACTCAATGAGTGGTGCATGGCATACGGAAATTCTAAAATACCCTTGTGGGCCATCCCTTTATGGATTGGAGCAGTATATTTGATCGGGAAGATTGGTGCCTTTAATTCTTTGACGATTTTGGTCTTGGGATTGTCCTTTTTTTGTGTGCTCTATCTTCTGTGGCTGCGACTGAAGTCAATCTTGGTTCGATATTATTGGGGGGAACGGGTTGTTAGGTTTGTTAATTGGGGTTTATCCTTATTTGATCGGTTTTTGAATTTATTCCCAGATGAGGGGCCTAAGCACGTTGATGGCGATCCCGAGAAAATGTCACGGACGGAGAAGTGGATGTGGAGAATCCTGCTTGCCCCCATAACTTTATTTTTTGGAATAGCTCTTGTTGTTCTGGGTATTGAAACGATGGCTGGTAAAAATTATGGCTTAGGAGGTCTACTCGTTGCATTTAGCTTAGTTCTTTTTTTCCTGACTTGGAAAATTTTGAAAGGTAAAACAAAGTCCCACATTGTTGAAAATCCAAAAGATTGGTAATAGGAGAAATAAGCGCCCATAGGTGAATCGGGGAATTATACCAGCTAACATTCTGAGTTTAGCTTTTAAGTTGCCTTTCAGCCATTACTCTCCAACATGTCCGCACGCATGAAACGAATTATTTCTTCCTTTGTGTTTTTTTTATTAATCTGTGCTGTATTGGCTGAAGATACTCGTTGCTATGAGTTACGTGTTTACACGGCAGCTGAAGGTAAATTAGAGGCGCTGAACGCACGCTTTCGTGATCACACCTGTAAGCTTTTTGAAAAACATGGACTTACTAACGTCGGCTATTGGGTGCCGTCTGATAAATCCGACAACCGGTTAATCTATGTTATTAGTTCCCCCAATCGGTCGGCTCATGCAAAATCGTTTAAGGCGTTTCTTAATGATCCCGACTGGAAAAAGGCCTATGCCGCTTCGACAAAAAATGGTCGTCTCGTGGCAAAAATCGATAGTACTTTTATGAGTGCGACGGATTATTCTCCCATCATAAAATCGGTTATAACCAAGGGCATTCGTGTGTTTGAGCTGCGCACCTACACCACGGCCCCTGGTCGGTTGAAGAATCTGCATGCGCGTTTTCGTGACCATACCTGCAGGATTTTTGAAAATCATGATATGACTAATGTCGCTTATTGGACGCCCATGGATGACAACAAGGGTAAATCCAATACTCTAATTTACATCATTTCCCACTATGAGAAACCGGTCTTAAGCGGCACGGCTCAGGCTAAAAAGAACTGGAGAGGTTTTATCGGGGATCCCGACTGGAAAAATGCCCGTGCTGCTTCAGAAAAAGACGGCAAGATTCTCGCCAAGGCTCCTCACAAGGTTTTCATGAATTCGGTGGGCTATTCGCCAATAAAGTAGATTTTTGAACAGGCAGAAGAACCTACCTGTATTTACTTACGGGGATACTCGTCTGCTTTAAGGTTCCTACTGCATCGGCGCTGCTTGAGCCGGTAGCTGCGCCTTTGTAGGTGACAGAAGGTCCAGCCCAGAGGTTTACTCTGGTTTGATAACCAGATTTTCCATAAGCCATGATTGTGCGGTAGCCTTTGCCTTCCGCTTTAAAGTGGTTACCCCACGAATTAGCCAAAATACCCTTACTGCCTTGGCTTGCATCATGCCCCAATCCCATATTATGACCACACTCATGGGAGAATGTTTTTGAGCTAACAGTGTGGAGAATTGAATTGTAAGCTACATTTTGCGAACCCTTTATATTCTTCAATACCCATCCCAGACCTGCTACTCCACTACTCTTGGTTCCATCAACCATCAGGCTGATTAAATCCGCTTTACTGGAGTCCCGCTCAGCGTTGTGGGTTTTGTTTATGGCAGTGTTGTTGTTTGCAAAAGGACTTATATAATTCAAGGAATCACCCATTTGTGTGCCATCAAAGTTCTTATCAATCTTGTAAACAGAGGCCAGCTGGAAGACAAACCCGGTTCCACTGCCAGTATTTGCCTGATTGGCTCCTGCAATTAATGAGCCGGCGGCGGCGGTAACTTTTGCAGTACCACCGAGGATAGTATCAACTTTAGGTGTATACCACATTCCGACTTGTATGGTTAGGCCACCACCACCCTGTTGTTGTTGCTGAGCATTTTGCTGCTGCTGTTGAGCGTTTTGCTGCTGCTGTTGAGCGTTTTGTTGCTGCTGTTGCTGCTGCTGTTGCTGCTGCTGTTGCTGCTGCTGTTGCTGCTGTTGCTGCTGACTGTTGACAACGGGTTTTTTCATCCATTGGCCGTATTTATTTATCACCCATCCGCCATTACCAGGACCGGCGGTAAAAGGCGCTGCGACTACCTTGGAGGTATCTGCAGCAATTTGCGGTGTCTGAGGACTTTGTTTCTTTATCCTTCCCCCGTAGGGTTGGCGTAACTTAACCCGATTGGATAATCCATCTTGATTAGGCTTTATAGCTACCACTTTCATTTCAGGATCCCAAGCTTCTGCCCCCAACATCTTCCGCAGCGGCATCTGGCTCTTGGGGATATCTACAAATCGGCAAGGCATAGCCACCACCTTCTCACCATTAAGAATTCCTGTGTGTACCGGCTCAGGCACTCCAGGTCGATTGAAATGACGCAGCACGGCTACCGTATCGATCTCAATTAACTGATATTCATGTTTACCCTGGGGAAGAGATTCGATCTTAAACTCCCGTCCATCCTCCAAAGTGAACTTTGCAACCATCGCGTGCTTGACGATCGAAAAGTGTGCCTGACTATTGGGTTCTCCCTGGACTTTCCCGTAAACCAACATACCTGTTGCGCCTAGCGGTTGGCGTTCCTCAAGCTGAACTTGTATCACTTCGCCATCAAAGAGTGGAACCGCAACCAATGTTTCCTCGCCTCCGGTGATTCGATCCAGGGTATCCTGGGTAATCTTTACTTTACCGGTTTTCTTCTTTCGCTCTTCCAGATCAACATCCGCAGCCGGAGGCAACGGCTCACTCACCGATGAAGGAGGATTAATCCGGACTGTCTTGGGTTGCTTTGCTGGCTCACCATCTCTTGCACTCAATACAACTAAAACAGCGGCTACCACAAAAACCAGTGCCATAATGACACCTGCTATCCCAAGCTTGTTCTTTGGTAACATCTGTTCTCCCTAGTCTCTCCCTCCAAATTATGCCTCAGTTTTCATCCTGTCCATCGATTTGTAAGGGTTTTCTTAACATTTATGCCTATATCACACCATTTACCATGCCATTTATACCCCTATCGGGTCTTTTCAATGGCTGAAAATAGAAATGGGTTTATAGTTGGCCCTTAACTGAATTCCAGAATGTAACTCTAGATTCAAGAGAAAGATGAGCTGTTTCTAATGCTTCCTTTTCAAGTTTAGTATCCCCTGAGCAAAGTGATTCCAGCATACCCAGTGCCATAGGCCAATGTTCGTCCTCGTCCAGTTCGATATGGCGATTGAGGTAATGATAGAATATGGGCGCACTGTCTTCGCTGATTTTCATATCTTTAAGTAAGGAGCGGAACATGCGGGGGATAACATTTTCACGTCCTAGAGAGAAAGCTGCCGCAATAAGGTGTGGTTTGCTAGTTTCAATAATTTCAAATGTGCTTGTCATAAACGTTTTTGCTGGAGCTGGAATTACCTCGGCAAGCAGTGCGGTTTTAATTCCATTTAATTGAGCTTCTTTGAGAAAAATTTTAATGGGTGCCGTATTGGCCCCGACTTCTTCCATAGCTTGAACATACATTTCATAATGACTAATGAAACGGTGTTTATGGTTTGAGCTCGATGCTGTATCGGATTCTTCAGCAAGTACAATCTCGTTAATTAGTCGGCAAATATTACCGTTTTTTGATGGAAACCAAGGAGCACCAGTTGGAGCTAGTTCCTTCTGTAACGCCTTGAGCAAGCTCATGAAATCCCAAACGCAGTAAACATGATGCTCCATGAAAGTACGCAAACTTTTCAAGTCATTAACCGATTGGTAAACTAGGTGGTTTTCCAATTTATCTTGAACTGGTTTGAGCGTGGTTAGATCCATGTAATTTTTTATCAATTCTTACGAAATCAAGGTGTTCTCTTAAAATTCTATCTTAGATAAAGTTGAGTGTTTCATCTAATGTTCCTGAAAGCCCACAAATGTTTTGCACTTCGGATGTATATAGTATTTTCGTCGAAGGCAGGTGAAACAAAAACTTTTTCTTCCAGTTTTTGTTGATGAATAATTTTCATTTCATTGTCAGCTTTTATCACACTGATGACACCTGCTTCAGAAGCTAAATACAGATGATCATTAGCCAAAACAGGACTTGCGCTATATTGACCTGAGGCCCCTAGGCGTTCACTGTAGAGGCTCTTTCCGGTAGTTGCATTTAATGCGGTAAGAATGCCTCCGCTTCGAACCATGAATATTTTGTTTTCGTAAAATAATGGCGAAGGGATTTCCGCAATACCTCGGTTGTGCTCCCAGGCAAGGTGTGATTCAGTGATGTCCCCTTTCCCTCCTGGCTTAATCGCAACAAGTAAAGGCTTGCCGCTACCCTGTGAAAAATTATCAATGAATTCTTTTTCCGACCAGAAACCATCACGATTTTTGTCTATCCATCCGAAGATACCATCCAGTCTCCGGTTGCGTTGTTTTTCGTCTTTTGGTAAGGGCATTCCGTATCCAGGGTGGTCGTAAGGCAGTTCTGGGCGGAAAGGAAAAGTAAAGTGGCCAATCATTTCCTTGCGTTCAAGTTTTCGGTCTCCATTGGAATCATAATGGATGACTGATTTCCAGAAGGGTTGGGGATCAATTTCGAGATTCCCACCGCCACCCCGCCTTGAAGCAGAGGCAAAAACCATTCCATTACCTATAATGGGTGCAGAAATGGTTTCCCGTGAGAAACCCGAGATAAACCATTTCTCTTCTCCAGAGGGTAGTGTATAACCGCAAAGGCGTCCGTTGCCGAGAACAACCAGTTCAGTTTTTTTTCCATGATTCCATAATGTTGGAGTGGACCATCCGCTTCGATGAAAAGGACGTGGGGTTTCCCATGCTATGGAGCCATCAGATTTCTTTAGTGCAATGATTTTGGATCTACTAAGACGGCTGTTGGGGAGATTATTGTCATCATCTATTACGAGAATAATCAGGTTATTATATTCAATGGGAGAGGAAGAGGTGCCATATAGTGTACGGGGTACGGGTAGTCGTTTTTGCCATTGTTCTTTACCTGTATGGTCATAACACACCATTCCGAAGGAACCGAAGTAGACAAATATATATTTGTCATCGGTTATCGGGGTTGGGGCAGCGGGGCTATTGGCCTGGTGGACTCGTTCTAGATTTACATTGGGAAGTTTGCTTTGCCAGGCAAGTTTCCCATTTATTTTTCTGAAAGCATAAGTCGTTAGCTGTCCATCTTCAGTGCCTGTTAGAAATATTAATTTATTGGAAAGCACTGGAGATGAGTGGCCATTGGACACAGGTGTTTTCCAAGTGGGATTGTTGAGATCGAGTTTGATGGGGGGATTACTTCCCTCAGCAACTCCAGATCCGTTGCTTCCACGTAGTCGAGACCATTGGTTTTCGCACAGAGCACAGTTCGCTATAAACAGAAATATCAGTATTAATCGCATGGGTTAAACAAACCTATCCATAGTAGTGGGCTTTGTCAGTTCAAAGTATATTGGGAATTGGATTATTGGGAATTGGATTATTGGGAATTGGATTTGAGGGTTGGGAGGGAAATAAAAAGGCCGCCCTAAAGGCGGTCTTTTTTAGATTGGGAAATTTATTTCTTTTAGTTTCCTAGGGGGAGTACCTTTCCTAGTGCGTGATCTGCAGGT
>CACDBG010000030.1 GCA_902551155.1 uncultured Verrucomicrobiota bacterium
CGTAGCGTCCTGAAGCCGACACCATCGGCTGACTGCCGGCTTTAGTTAGATCAAGAACGGAAAGTCGTCGATGCGCAAAAGCAATACCGGCCTTAGAATCAATCCATACCCCTGAAGCATCAGGGCCACGGTGGCTCAAGGCAGCTGCCATTGCTTCAGCTTCCTTTGATGCAAGGTTTTCATCAAAACCACCTGAAACGGCAAATCCTGCAATCCCACACATTTTTAATTAAATCTGAAGCAATTGGATTTTATTTTCCACCTCAAAGTCAATGTGTCCTATACAAAAAATACTAACGAAAGAGTTCATGGTTGAGCTCGTGACGGTCTTTCAACCACTTTAACATTACCCTTACGATATGCGCGTGTAACCCGCCTGCTATTGGAATACCCTCTTGCCCATGAAAAAACTTTTGAACACCAAGCAGTAGGTATAATACTGTTAACTAACAACCATATGAAATAAAACCATAACGGATATGAGGAAGGATTTTTACTCCATTCTAACCATGTATTCTTAAGTTCACGGAAATGGTATATTTCAGAATGTTTTTTTCTAATAGTTTTCCATAATTCACAATGCTGACGACCTGAAGTACTGAGAAGCATGCCGCTTTCTGCGATTCTATAATGGAATAGCGGCTTCGATACAGTCACTGCCCGCCACCCATTTGTAATCAACCGAATATTAAACTCCCAGTCCTCATAGCCTTGACGCATGGATTCGTCATATCCTCCTATTTTTTCCCAAGCGTTCTTGGGAAGCAGTAAGCAGTAAGGCAATTGATTGAGGAACAATTGTTCAAAACCGTTATAATGTTTTATTGTTGTTCCAGCACCTTGATCTTCGAGGATCATTTGCGGAAATGCAAAAACACTCTCACCTCCACCTTCCACCGCCTTAAGCAATTGCTCGATTGCACTTGGTTCAAGCCAGTCATCGCAATCTAGTGGTAAGACGAATTCACCTTGAGCTTCTGTAAAACCTCGATTCCGGGCCGAAGGTAAGCCTTTATTTTTCTGATGAACCACATTTACGGAGCTATTGAGAGAACTTAAGAATTCTAACGTCTTACTGTCTGTGGAGCCATCATTGACGATAATTATTTCAATTTTTTGGTAAGTCTGTGCAAACACACTATCTAATGCCACGTCAAGGTATTGGTGCGCATTATAACAGGGAAAAATGACTGTAACCAGGGGATCAGTCATTAGGTGCAAGCTCACAACGAGACCATATTTCACCCCATAAAGTTGTCACTGTTACTGGATTAAGACCAGCTTGCCCAAGCTCGTGGTTTAACTCAGCCAATGTGTGTTCAACGAAATGTTCTTCATCTGAAAAATAATCGACGTTTATTTCTTTGCGAAGGGGGATCGTCCAGTCTCGTTCAAAATTAGGCACACGTATGAGAACTACTTGTGCTCCGGTTTTAGTCAAGATTGACTTAAGAAAACCTACCCGATCATCTATATGCTCCAAAACGTTAGATAATACTACTACGTTAAATCTCTCACATGGCAGGGTTTCGCATACATCAGCTTCAATGTAAGATAGATTAGAATATACATTTTTGGCTTTTGCTTGCGCTAAACGCTCTGAATTACGATCCACCCCGATTATCGAGCAGGACGGATTTAATTTTGCAATGCTGCGTGATACAGCACCGTATCCACAACCGATGTCGAGGACTTTGTCCCCTGATTTAATGTTGCTGCAAAAAAAATCATGATACTGGGTGAGCCGGTGTTTTGGATGCTCTCCATTCTCGTAGGCCATCGCTCGTTCATTAATTACCCACTGCAGTTTGTCCTGAAGCAAAAAAAGCCGTCCTAGCCCTCTCTTTAGATTCCCCCTGGATTCCAAGATGTATAAACCGGTAATAAACTGTTCACGTAATGAGGCAGGGATGATCCGCCACAAATGCGAAATCCCATTTGCAATTACCAAAAGAATCTTTCTGGATCGACTCATTTAGACAAATTGAACATCTGGTTGAATAATTCCTGATGCCTTTCAATCCAATAAGAAATATCAAACATACTGCACGCCCGACGTCTTGCTGCCTCAGCCATTACATCAGATTTACTTACAACCTGAATCATGCCTTCACCAATTTCCTTCGGAGTTGGTACACAAACCTTTTCCCAACTTGACTCACATTTTAATCCTATCCCCGCCTCATCACCCACTAACTCTGGCACCCCCCCAGACTTAGAATATAATACTGGCAACCCCGAGGATAACGCCTCAATAACAACATTGGGGCAAGGATCTTGATGCTTCATAATTACGTAAGCGTCTGCATTACGATATATTTCCGGGGCTTCTGATTGTGTATATGCTCCTTTAATCCGAACCTGATTAGCCAACGCCTTCTTTCGCACCAGATTACCAACCAACCTTCTAACATCCGAACTCATCCATCCAGCGATTATGAGATTATATTTCTTACCCATCTTCGAAGCCCACCTTAGCCCAAGCAACGTACTCTCGAGGCGATACCACATATGTTGGTCAATCTTTCCAGTAACCAAAAAAGTAAAAGGGCCGGAGGTTCTTTTATTTTCTACTGGAGAAAATAATTTTGTATCTACTGCATTATAGAGGATTTCCCCGGGACCTTTGCGTTCTCCAAGATGGTAATTAGCGGCATCACGACAGAATTTACTCTGATAAAAGACATGATCAGACGCATGGAAAATCGCCGACATACGTTTGTTTTCCAGATCACAATTCCCTCCGTACCATGCGGGATAAAACGTACCGTTTTGATTGTGCACAATGGGAATTTCCTGTCGTTTTAAACTTCTGATTGCCTGCTCGGTGAGATATGAAGCATTACTAAGGTTGTATACGACATTAAACCCCCATTTCTTTTCGGGAAAAACCTTTTGTAATCTGGTAACCTTAACCAAGGTTCCTCCCACATCCCCTCCCCGTGCGCCACCATAATACACAGCCAAATCTTGATCCTTAGAACTTGTACGGTTTAACCAAACACGCCCTTTACATAAACCTGCATACACGTATCGGATCAATAATCCCGCTGCCGATTTCTTATTTAGCTTCATCCAGAATCGGCTGATACACCTTCTCCCAGTGTTGCGCAGCAACATTGGTCACATCACATACAGAAACATTTTTACGAGCTATAGAAGTCATTTTTGAAAGTGCCGTGCCTGAGAAACTCCTAAGCTCCAATGCAGACTCTGCCAAACCTTCCACGTCTTCGGCATCTACCATGAATCCATTAACGCGATTCTCGATTAAATCAGGCGCCATCCCGACTGCAGTTGAAACAACAGGAATACCGGATGCCATACTTTCCATAAGGCCTTTTGGCCCACCTTCCTCACGAGAAGTAATCAAATAGAAATCCAGTGCCGAGTAGAGGTTAGCCAGTTCCTGAGGGGTCTCAAGATAACGATGCGTATAGGGTATTCGGGCTGCTTCCAGTCCGTTTTTAATATACCCACGGGCAGGTCCCGTTAGCATTATATGCAGCGGAAATTCGCGGGCCAATTTCTCTACAACAGATAAAAAAACGTCGGGACCCTTGATATACTTTGGCATGTTGCCTCTACCCCACCCTTGGCCATCCTTTTGAAAAGTACCTATTACTACTGTATCATCTGAAACACCTATTTCCCGGCGAATTTGAAATCGCTTCTGAGTCGTGGCCGGGCGAAACACTTCTGTATCTACTCCTATCGGAATCTTTTCCAACTTACTCTCCTTTACCCCGAGTATACGAAGCCTGTCATAAACCAAAGTGCAAGAGACAACAATCTTTGAAAGCTTTGGTGATAAATCTAAAAAATGATCTATGTGCCGGGCTGTTGCAGGGCTATCTTCTGGTTTACCGTGGAAAAATGATGCCACGTAATAGTTTTTGGCCGTAAGGTGCCGAGCCCAACTTTCCCACATGTACTGCGAGCCAAAGTGTACTACCTTGCTTGCTCCCATAATCCGGTTGGGGTGGGGTGTAACATCCATAATACCAGGATACATCTTCTCTAAGCTGTTGCGGATGGCCTGACCTTCCCAATGAATGGCCCACTGGGCTTTCTCCACTACGTATTGAATCTTTGCTTTTCCATCCGTGCTCCCCATCCACTCAAGAAATCTCCACGGAATACAAGAAGCACTAATCTTTAAAGATCTTAAAAAATCCATTAAGCCCTGACGTAATGCTTTTATAAAAAATAAAGTGACATCGACTTTTTTATCTGACTGAAAGATGGTTTAATAGCACTGTCAGAGGTTCACGCCAAACGTGTCTACGCCTAACAATTTCTGTCCTGTTCACGAGTAATTCTTCGAACATTTTGACGTATCCCTGACCCATTCTATCTGCTGTATTTGGATAATTCTTCACAGCATCACTCCAAATTTCATATTCAACTAACATCCGATCTATAGCCGCTTCAACGTCATCCGGGCCATTGTATTCAATTCCATAACCATTACAGTATTCCGGCAATGAGCCGCTAGAACGGTATATTAGTGGCAAACCACATAAAGCCGCTTCAACCGGATGCATCGGCCCTGGCTCATTCATGGACGCTGTCAAATATGCATGATTTTTGGCAAGCTCCATTGCTAATTCGACACCACTCTTTGGGCTTATATGACGAACATTTTTTAAAAGTGATATCTCTTGGCAAGTTCCCAATATAGGTGAAATCTATTTTTTTCCGCCATCTCTTTTTCGATAATAATCGATCTATGTGCAGATACACATCAAACCCTTTCATCCAATGCGCACCCCAGTGATGAGTCACCAGCTGCATGGGCTGACTTCGGCCCCAATAACTCCGACTGGAAGCTTTAAATATGCTCTGGTCCGCCCCATTTAAGATAACAGAATGACTACCTTCTCTCCACAGAGGCAAATCCTTGAGCCAGCTTCCCACGAAAACCGTATGATCAGCTATATAGTTCGCACGTTTGAGCAAGCTATTCATATAGCTTGAATTTTTGCGCTCATCACATTCGTTTATTCTCTGAATTACCAAAGCATTATTATTCTTTAAAATAATGTAACGAATAACCTTTGCCGCAGTAAAGGCAGCTGAAGGGCTACGCCTCCTAGTTTCAGTAAGCAAAATGATATCAATATCTTCTTCATCCAATGAATAAACAACCTGGTGACCCGCTGCTTCAAGCACTCGAACAACCGATTTAGCAAATTGGTTTCCTCCACCCCAAGCGCCCCGCTGAATGTGGTAGCCCAAAGCAATTTTCATAGCTTCTGGCAGGAAAAAAACTGCAACTTAGCAGCACTCATAACTTAAATTTACTCTGATAAAATTGTTTTAAACCACGCTACGCGCCCGTCGATTCAGGTAACCCCGTCAACCTTACCAAATATCTGTATGATCACCACAAATCGTTTAGAAAGGCCAAAACACTATTAGTTTGATCTCAAGCCAAATCTAAATCCTGCACCGGAACATTGACGATTGCTCCTTGACCGATAAAATCTAGTCTTAGTATTACTGTTTCAATTCCCGAGCGGTCCTCCACCCAGGCTTCAATTCCAGCTAAAGGTCCGCGCCTTATGATAACCCGAGTACCTGGCCCAATCGATGGGGCAACGTACATCTCATCAGCAAGGGTGGTTGCTTTCATTATTTCTCCTAACTGAACTTCAAATTCACCTTGGTTTGGTGGCTCAAGTAGATTTGCAATATACTGACTCTGTTTAACTACTCGAATATTCTCCCGCGAAAAGCTCAGAAAAAGATAGCCAGGAAAAAGAGGTTTAGAAAAACGCACCTCCTTGCTGGCATATTTGCGAACACTGATATAAGTAGGCAAGCAGCTGGTTAATGATTCCCTATGGCACCATCTCTGAAGTTTTTTCTCACACCGCGGCCTTGTGTGTGCAACAAACCAAACGTCCTCTTTAGGCAAGTCATTCACCCCTGAAAGGTTCGCCCCACCTCTTACTCGCAGTAAAGATTTCACTATGAAAGTTATCAACTGACTCACTGGATTGTTTTGGATTGCAGGAAGTCACCCTGATTTTAGGATCATTTTCAGGACAAGATTCAGATCGTGAGCCAAACTAAATTTACATGGACCATCGCTCTTACTCTATGCCTTATTCTGATCGCATGGTCTTTTGGTTACTGGCAACGAGTTCAATGGGTGAAACACGCAGAGAATCGCCCCAGTGTAAAATGGCAGAAACACTATCTCCCAACAACCCACGACGCTTACCTTTTCGCATCAGTCATCCAGCAAGGCTCAAAAAAGGGACCTTTATCAGAGAAACTCAAAGGTCACCCCGATCAAATTTCCAACGGAGCTTTAACGGTAATCGGGGTACTGCTAGCCAAATATGCGGGGTTTCATCCTTTGGATATTGCCACATATTTACCAGTCTTGGCAGGTGGACTTTTGGCAATCCCGCTGGTTCTGATCGGCCGACTTTATAATGTATCTTTTCTTGGGTTCGGAGCAGCTTGTCTGGCAGTCTCTGCGTCCAGTTATTTTAACCGGACTATAGCAGGTTATCTGGATACAGATCTTTTTGCGGTAACTATACCTGCATTTTTAATCTTTTTCCTGCTCAAGAGTAACCGTACTGAATCAGTCAACTGGCTTATAGCCGCCGTTGTCACCATATTTATCTACCCATTCTTCTACGAACCCGGTTCAACGATCGTGACAGCTATCGGCGTAATGTATGTTGCCTACCGCACAGCACGTTGGGGAATTAAATTTAGGTCGATAACCAGTGAGTCAAAACAATATACACTGATCGCAACTACTTTAATCAGTGTTGCAATATGGCTGTGCCCCAACACCGCGGGATATTATTGGACTTTCACTTATTGGCACCTTTGGGCCAGCCTTCTTGTGATTGCCGTGACTATCCCCGGCGTAATCTATCTTTCTCGCTCCACGCTACCTTATGCCAAAGAAGCTCTTAAATTACTGCCGGTGATTTGTTTACTAGGAATGGTTATTTTCGGACCTTCGCTTCGAGGAATATGGAAAAAAACTTTGGCTTATCTTCCCGGTATTCAAAAAGAGCGCGTACTTGAGGCCGCAAATAAACCGAATTCCGGCGAGAGGAAAATAAAATACAAAAACGTAATGGAAACCATTATAGAAGCGAAAAATTCTTCGTGGTCTAATTTAATGGTTCGAATATCAGGTTCTGAGTGGGCATGCCTATTAGCACTTTTGGGATACCTTTTACTTATAGTGATATACCCGGAATTCATTATTGCCCTACCTTTGGTGGGAATTGGTATATTTGCACATTGGGGAGGACACCGCTTTACGATTCATGCGGTACCGATAGCTGCTTTGGCATTGGCCTTTCTACCATATTGCATGCTTGAATTATGGCGTAGAATTTACTCGAGTTGGTCGAATAAAACCCCAAAAAATTTAGATTGCATGGAAACGCCAAGCGAATTCTCAAAAGAACATGGCTCTTGGTTCGGAGCTATACTGGCATCTCATGTTGTCGCAGCACTAATCATACTCGCGGCGATTATACCCAACCTAGGATTAGCCATAGATAGATCCAAAGGATTAGCGACGGTGCTAGCTTCAGATGAAGTTAAAATCCTCGATGAGATAAAGCAAAAATCACAACCTGGCGACTATGTCCTCACATGGTGGGACTGGGGATCTGCAGCATGGTTTCACTCAGAGCGAAATGTTCTTACCTCGCCAAACAATCAATCAATAGATAACTATATTTTTGCTAAGATGATGACTACAGATTCGCCCAGACTAACAGCCCATCTCGGGCGCACTGCCGCTGAGTATTTTCACCATGGAGGCCATGACGGAACCGTAGACTTTGCCGTACAGCATCTGTTCAGAGATCAAACTAAAACACCCAATCAGATCCTTGCCGACTTAAAAGAAAACCTACCGGTAGAATCAACTCGTGATGTGTACATTTATTTACCCTCAAAACTTTTCAATATCTACCCTGTGCTAAGAAATTTCAGCGAACGAGATTTGCTTACTGGGAAGGAAAAGCCCCGCTTAAACACAACCATTGCACCCTTTTGCCGCAGGGATGGTGATATCGTGCAAATTGGGCCGCAACCCGGCCAAGTCAGTTTTTTTGTAGATCTTAATCTTTTGATTATCAGCGAATTTAACAGACGACTCACGCCACAACGTTTGCAAACTATGTATTCACAAGGGATGAAGCTCAATTGGCCATCCGGAATAATCTCACTCCGATCAAAAAATGGGGAGTTGCTACATACTAAAAAATTAAATTTTGCGGCGGACAAATTTACCGCTCAGCTGCTCGACGGGCGAAATGTGCAAGGAGTAATTTCAAGTGTAGAATCGATTTTCCCGAGTACACCCCTAAAAAAAATAGAACAATTGGATATGAATAAACCCGTCACCTATCAGGCAGAAGACGAAAACAATGCTACTTCCGGGTTATGTCTTGCCTTTTCTGCAAATCCACCATTTGCCGTGATTGCAGAAGAAGAGGCTTTTAATTCACAATTATTCCAAATGCTTGTTTTAGGTAAATATGATCCAAAATACTTTGAACTCATCTCGGCTAACCCGGGGGGAAAAGCATTTAAAATTAAACGATAAATATTATAGGGCAGGGTTTTTAAGCAACTGCCTACTTTATCTTTTGACCGATACACAGTCCTGTTGAGCGGGAAGCATCCCCCATATTGCCATACAATAATTTTAACCGTCTTCCCAAAACCTCCATTGTCTCGTCCCTTTGAGCTTTGCCCGCATTTGTATCAAGACCCTTGGCGTCAGATATAATATAATCAAAAACCAATCTCCCGCCTTTATTCAGTCGATCGATTAAGTAATTTGCAATGTGAACTGGCTGATCTAAATGCTCAAACACTTCATTGATAAAAATAACATCAAATTTTCCTTCCACACCTTTAAGGGGATCTTCAAAAGAATCCGGATTGATCAAATGGGTTGCTGCTGATTCATCACGACCATGAATATACCTAGCGTAATAAAAGGAATGATTGCCAATATCGGCAAGCACCCAACTAGTAGGGACGTGAGAAAAAAATCTTTTCCAACACGAATAGCTTGGGGCACTAGAACACCCATATTCGAGAACCCGATCGTTCCGCCTCATTACTCTCGGCATTATTTGGATGTTTTTTGGCATGAGGGCATAACGATAAGCGTAATGAAAAACCTGAAATAAAGCCTCGTGATGCTGCCAGTTTAAAACATGGTCAGCCGATGAGGCCCACTCATATTCCTTTACCGACGTCATCCGGTTAAATTCTCGCCTGTAGTGGAAACGCAACGAATGAAAATCATGTATCTCCAGAGGCCTGCCTTGAATGACATTTCTCCAAAAACCTAAGAACTCTTCAAACCAATATCTTACAAACCCTGCATCTACCATACGGTTCCATAGACCACTTTTTTTCAAGGATGCAAAAATCAGCAGACGCCCATAGTTACGAATCCGAGATAGTCGCACCCTCTTCTTACTGACATCACACAACCATTTGTCCTGCTCAGCGAGCGACGCGGCTAAATCCAATCGAACATCGTCAAAATAATTACCCCCTTTAGCATATACGGCAAGTAGCTCTGACATAGCAGTAATTTTAGGTTCTCCTACACCTCACGCAGCAGTTCTAAATCTAGCAAAACCACAGCGAAAGGTTCAACTTTATTGGATTAACCTAAATATGAGACCGCTCCAATTATCCTATCACCGGATTTGCGCTTGCGAGGTTTGGATAAGAATTGTACTTAAGAATTTAGGTTTGCAGGGGTCATAGCTCAGTTGGTAGAGCGCGTCGTTCGCAATGACGAGGTCTGGAGTTCGATTCTCCATGGCTCCACCAAATTTCACCCTTTTAATTGAAATTCTGCATGTAAATCGCTCTTGAGAGCTCCGAAGTTATAAAGTCCACAACAATACATCCATGACGGAATTCGCGTTTAAATTTTAGGTAGTCCATTAAGCGCTTGTTGATGGGTTTACTAATAGCGGTGATATTGGGAATCCCTAAGAGGCCTTGGGTATAGCCACTGGTGTAATGAAGATGCAGTCGGTTTAATTTGGAATCTTTTCGAGAGTGCTCAAAGGCCTGCTCAATGATTTTCCACTTGGTTTGAGCGTCAGGAAGAGCAAAGCGGTCCTGCACAAATATGTTTTTTCCAATATGTAACCCGTTATGCCCCCAATCTGTTGCCGGTATCCCCAGCGGCTTGGCTGAAGGAAACCGTCTGAGCAAAACCAATTTGCCACGTACATCAGCTAATCTTGGTATTTCCTGTTTCGTATACCATAAAAGAGATTCTTTTTTTATGTAAAAACGTACCGTATCTGCAAATGAACGAGTGGTACTCTTTGAACGGTGTTCTTCCTTGACACTTAGGATGACAAATTCGCTTGGGTTCTTTTTGAGAAAAATAGTCATCGTATTCAAAACAGATTCAAAATTTAGTTTTTGCGAAACCGGACCATGGTAAATGTTAAAACTATCATTTTGATGACAGCATCGAATGTCAAAAAACCGTACCCCCGATTCTAATTGCTCAGCGAAGGTGAGAGTTTGACATTTAGCAGTCCGGGGAAATGGCTCATGGAGAGCTCCTGCATTATGAGTTCCAGGGATGTTAAGTGATGAAATGAGAGACTCATCAGGAACTTTGATCATCCAATTATAGCCCGCAGCGTAGTCAACATTAGAACTCCCAAATAGACATATGAGAATTAATAGAAACGATCTCATTTGGCTAAAAAGTCCCATGATCCCAATAGGTTGACCAGATTATTGGAGTTCTCAGTTTCACAAAAATTATTACCCGCCATCAATGTATTTAAATCTTTAGCTACTGAGCGTCTAAAACTGGATCTTAGGTAGAGAAAAATATTTGTATTGCTCTTCACCCTCACGAATTTCCAAACAATTATCTACTTTTACCCCGGTAAAGATTTGAGTTATTCCACTGGTTGGCCAATGGATTTCCAGTAAATCAATCGAGTCAGCTCCGCCTAAGCCAATTTCTTTTCTAAGAGGACTGGCACCAAAGCTTCCACCACTATTTACATGGCAATAGATAGAGCGTTTCTTACCTGCCTCAGTTATGTCCACGCGAATTCGAGCACCTATAGCTGATCGGTTTGATTTTATGCCTATCAGTTTGAGTTTTAGCCAATGGTTTCCAAACCCCGGATTTTTGAACATCACATCGACAAATCCATCGCCCGGGTAAGCTCCCCCGACTTGCTCGAATACATCCTGATCTCCGTCATTATCCAAATCACAGAAAACAACGGCGTGGCCCTTCTGTAGATGACCAAAGCCTCCGGCGGTAGTAACATTGGCAAATGCCTTGCCTCGTTGATTATGATACATCAGATTCGGCATGAGTGCCTCGTAATTCGGATAACCGGTCCCCAAATAAAAATCAGGGAATCCATCATTGTCTAAATCACCAAAGTTGGAGCCCATGGGCATTGAAAGCAGCGTCAAATTTTGATCTTTAGAGACCTCGGTGAATCCCCCTTTACCATCACCCTGATACAGACAAAGGGTCTCGGCCTTAAACGGAAGCCCCAAATAACTTCTTGCTACTGAATCAGTCCCGTCAGGTATCTCATAGCTGGCCACAAAAATATCAAGTGCTCCATCATTATTAAAATCCCAAAACCAAGCGGGAAAACTCCAAAGAGGCTTGTCGACTCCCAAGTCCTGAGCCACGTCGGTGAAGCTTCCGTCACCATTGTTTCGATAAAGCCGGTTGGGATGGCCATAACAGGAAACATATAAGTCTGGATCATTATCATTATCATAATCGCCCCACACAACCCCCTTGGTGTAGCGATTATTTTGGACCCCCGCTCTCTCGGCCACATCAGTAAAGGTACCATCCCCGTTATTCTGAAATAGCTGCGAAGGAGCCGGCTTATCTCCTATAATTTCATTTCCTACATATAAATCCAAGAATCCATCGTTATTGTAATCTGCCCAGGAAGAAGTTTGGGTGGGGTAATTCTCCTTCGCCAAACCAGCCTCCATAGTGACATCAGTAAAGGTGCCGTCACCGTTATTTCTAATGAGAGAATTGGGGTGTTTTCCTTGCTCAGCCAGCCACGCTCCTCGCATCACATAAATGTCTGGGTGTCCATCATTGTTATAATCAGTCTGATTAATATTTAAACCACCATACAATCCAATGAGACCGGATTGCTCGGTTTGATCTATAAATTTTCCCGTGCCCGAGTTAATAAAAAATTTCAGTTGCCCTTTGGGGTGCCAATTCGAGGCAACAATATCCAGTAATCCATCCCCATTGAAATCATCTGCAATAGCTCCCCCACATAGGCTTCGAGTATCCAAGCCAATCCGTTTTGCTATATCTGTAAAACGGGGAAAAACTGCATCAGATTCAAACAATTTGGGTTCGATCAAAAACTTTTCTGGCAAGCTTTTGGGATAGGTTCCCAGAGTCATATGGGCGAGGTTCAACAACCACCGCGCAGCTGCATCATCCGGCGAAAGACTTAAAACTTCCTCCAAATAGGGAATGGCTTTCTGTGAGCCTTCCCGTTTTTCATGAACCCCCCCACCTGTAATGGGGAAAATACAGCTTTCACTGGTGTGACAGTTGACACAGTTCTCATTTTCTCCCAAACGCAAGTAGGCTACCGCCAGTAAAAAAGTAGTAGTTTTTTGCACCTCCACCCTTTTGTCTGGTTGAATAAACTCAGAAACTTTCGGGATCAAAACATAACACCTATTGAACTGTTCAATTGCCGATTCGGTTCTCCCTCGGCGCAATTCTTCATTACCTAATTCAAATCGAAGCAGAAGCTCCTGCGGACTGTTCGGCTTTATCCCGAGCAACTGGGCTTGGATGCGATTTACGGATGCATCCCCAAAGAATGAATTCTGTGACTCACCTGCAATTGCTGCCAATTTACGCAGCATTTCCTGATGGCCAGAAAATTGCAGCTTCTCTGCTGTTTGCACCTGTTTCTTACCGCAACCGATCAAAATAACCAAAACGCAGGTCGCGACAAAACGTAATACAATTAAATATTTTAATGAGAGTTCCACAAAATAATGATCAATCGTAATGATCAAGAGAAGTAGGGTCAACGAACTTAGGAACTAACGCTGCCCTGCAATCGGTAGAATCGACTCATAGCCAACGGCATCGGGATCAAGCATTAAAACTTTGAACGACCATTCTTTACCCGGCTCAATAGCCTGCACATAGGCTGAGACTTCTCCACCCGGGATGGCCTGACCATTCTTGTCCTTCAGTTTAAATCTTACTCGCACTGCTAGATACCGGTATTGTGATACGTTCTCCACCACACCTTTGATCCATAATGAACCATTATCCTTATCTGTTACCTTCTCATGGCTTTTTAATTTTAGATCAGGATCTTTTACCACGTTCTTCGCATTCGCTGCCGTGTTAGCTTTTAATGCAGCCGCCTGCTTCGCAGGATCAACTTCTTCAGCCAAGCCCACCTTCACTAGAACCGCATGCCTGGTTCGTTTACGAAGCCCGAAGGGTTCGCCTTCGGTGGTCCATTGTAACCCCAATACCGCCAACTCCCCCAGAAGCACAATTCCGGCAACCAATCTAAATATCGCTGTGTTCGTCCACTTCCTAACCGAGGCACGGCGATGCCCACATTCCACGCAAACCTTTTCCTCAGGTGGCATTTCAGCTCCGCAATTCTCGCAAACGAGTGAAATGGGTTCGACCTCGTTTACCGACTCCGTTACTGCGATATCCACTGGTTCTGGAGAAACCGAAGGAGGCGGTACAGAGCCCATCGCCGGAGGAGCCGGAGCAGAGATGGGAGCAGCCTGCACTTGCGGCTTTTGCAGCACAGTCGCCTGTCCGCAATGGGGGCAAGCAAACTCCATCCCCTCATATTCCGGAGGATACTCAATATGTTCACCGCATGATGAGCAGGAGCACTTATTCGTGTCAGGGGCCGACATGCCAAAAATATTTAATAGCTCTATAAGCTGCCGAATCAAGACAGAAGTCCTAGGAAAACCTTGCCTGTGGGTTTTGTCTTGGCCAAACTCAGTTCTTTCAGGAGGGATGGCTGAGTGGACGAAGGCACACGCTTGGAAAGCGTGCGTAGGTTAACCCCTACCGTGGGTTCGAATCCCACTCCCTCCGCCACTTTTCCCCAGAAAAATGAAGGTTCAGTCTCTACTGAACATAAACTGAACAACTCTGATGGCCATACGGAGTTAATCCCCCATATTAAACCCCCGTCACCACGGCTTTCAGCCCGTTAAACGGCTATCACTTAACAATGGCAGTGAGGAAAGTGCGTTGAGGTGTGGCATCTGGGAGAAACTTATGAAGAAGAGTCATCTTTAGCCAGTTGCCTCGTTGTTTTGAGCACAATAGAGTCAATGAAGCAGCAGAGAGCAACTGCCACCGACTTGATCGGTTCCCTTCAGTCTAGTAAGCACTGACAAATTAAGCTCGTGAGGGAAAGCGTTTGTGTAGACTAGAAAAAGTAATCGGCTCACATCCATAGGATGTGACGCGGTTAAAGCCACACATCCTATGGATGTGGTGGTAGAGCATGCGGCTGTTAACCGCAGGGTTGTTGATTCAACTGACTCGGTAAATGAACGCGCTAGTTTGCTAAACTGGTTTAGTTCAAATTGGTAAAGCGAGCCAACCCCACTAATGTCCAACCTCCTCGCTCATTCTCTACCTATGAGCGAACCCCACTGGAGAAAACGACGAAGACAAGCTATTAACAGAAAACAATATCCCACCTTCTATGGTAAACAAGCTGTCAAGCCACCCTCTACTTGGGAGTTTACGAGCTTTTGGGGGCATAAAGGCTTACAACAACGGTTTGGTAAGGTGGATGGTGAACGGCCAAAAGGGCTGGACGGTTAAGGGCGGTGGCGTAGAGTGTTGGGCATGAAGCAGATTCTCGTGATGATGGCGGCGGTGATGTTAGTAGGGTGTGGGACGACCTCTTGGGTTTCTGATCCGAGCGATGAGAATAACGTCAAGATTGAGGCAGCGATTCGGCAGGAGATTAATAAACCGGACGGAAAGCTCACCAAATCTGATTTGGAGAGCGTATTAAAGTTGTCTTTCGAGGATCAACGTCTAACCAGCGTAGCTGGACTAGAGAGGCATACGAATTTGAAGGTGTTGTATCTGTACAAAAACGGTCTGACAAATGTTGCCGGACTAGAGAATTTCACAAATTTGGAGATATTGGGCTTAGAGGATACTCAGCTAGTAAATATCGACGGCCTGATGAAGCTCACGAATTTACGTCGGTTGAATCTCGTTGATAATAACCAACTCAGTGAAGCGCAGGTTGATGAACTGCGAAAGGCGTTGCCGAATTGCAAAATCTACGGCCCCTAATCCTCCCATTGAAACTCCTTGGCGATTATCCATTGTCCTAACATGAGCCTATCGTTAGCTTCAGAACCATGAAGCAGCTTCTCTTTTTACCTACAGTGGTGGGGCTAATGGGGTGTTCCACCGACGCTCTTCCGCCCGAAGAAGAGAGAAAATATGCGCCTGATACTTCCACTGAAGAGGTTGAAAGTCCCGAGACTTCCAAAACCACAGCTGCCAAGCTCATTGCTAACCCCGTCGTTGAGAAAGCAATTTGCAGGGCCCTCCAAAAACCGTCAGACGAACTCACCGAGGCAGACCTGAAAAAAGTGACCGAACTGGATCTGCGCAGTAATGAACTGAAGGATGTAGCTGGTTTGGAGAAACTCACAAGGGTGGTGAGGCTGCATTTCGGACATAATCAACTGACCAATTTGACTGGCTTGGAGAAACTCACACAGTTGAAGGAATTAAGCCTCAGTTACAATAATCTAACCGTAATACCAAAAGGGTTGGAGAACCTTACGCAATTGGAGGTGCTGTATCTTGATGACAATGCACTGGTTGATTTGACGGGCCTGAGGAATCTCACGCAATTGAAGCAGCTGAGCCTAAAATCTAATCCGGACATTACCAAGGCGCAGATTGCTGAACTACAAAAGTCATTGTCACAGTGTAGAATATTCAGTAACCCCATGTAGCGCTCTACTCCGCACTTTCACTCTTGGGATTTAGCCTTATTCCAGATATATTTACTTAATGTCATTATCCGCTCGAGGATTACTTTTCTGTGGCTGTATTTGGAGTTTTCCATGCCTGCTGATAATAACCGGCTGTCTCAAGACCGCAGAGTCCCAACGTCAGCAGAAGATTACCCAAAGTATTGAAAACCAGAAAACAATTGGTCAGGCATACTCTGAATTCCTGACTGACAACAATGGCTCCTATCCGAAAGTGCGGGGTGCAGCCGGAGTCGGCGGAAAACTAGGTTCCGGCTTGGATAACAATGGGAAACCCTTACCGGGAATTGTAGCTCAATTATACGGAGCAACCACACCTGAGAAGAATCGACCGCTTAACGCCTACATAACCAACCTTAAATCCTTCCATGATCCAGCGGATACAGGAGGTGGAGCTTACTATGTGGCCTCTGCTTGGGAAGCATTCGGCAATAGCTACCAACCGCAGGTAGCCGATGACATGTTTCGGGTCAAACGGGTACTGGGTGAAGCCTCTGAGAAGAAGGGCTCCTACGAAGCCACTTCCATGCATGAATCAGAAATCATCAAAACCTCCAATAAAATCATTCAAGGGGACTGGAACTGGCCCTATGACCGAGCTGATGCCTGGCATGCCAAACAGGGCGAAGCCCGCCACATTATGCTCTATGCAGATGGCCATGCTGCAGAATTTGTCTTTCCTCCGACAGGCAAGATGCTGAAATGGTTAACGGCTCCTCCCCACGGAAAAATGCCCAAACCTGACCCGAATTATATCTGGTGGTAGAATATATTTTTCTATTTATTTTATAATTTCGTACTTTATTATGCGGCATGCTCTCCAAAGTTCACGCTGCGGCTCTCTATGGCGTTGAAGCCATACCCGTTGAAGTAGAAGTTCATGTGGGCCCCGGAGAAGAGCGTATTGTTATCGTAGGATTACCCGATGCCGCATTTCTGGACCATTACTAGACCGAATTGATTTACATATAGAAGTTCCGCCGGTGAAATTTAGGGAAATGAGTTCGTCAAACAGTGGAGAAACCAGTGCGGTTATCCGCGAGCGCGTTTTGAAAGCACGTGGCATTCAGAATCTCCGGTGGAGTAGCTCACCGACTTGCAATGCCCGAATGCAATCACGTGATTTACAAACATGGTGTACTATGGATGACACAACACAGAACTTACTACGTAGAGCCATGGAAGAACTCGAGCTTAGTGCCAGAGCATATGATCGGATATTAAAAGTGTCGCGAACGATTGCTGACTTGGCCGATTCTCAAACCATCACCGCAGAGCATGTCTCCGAAGCTATTCAGTATCGGACTCTGGATCGGCAAATTTGGGTCTGATCATCGATTCAATCAATTTCCCTCCGCCGATTATCGATTGGCCAAAATAAAGCCCGTTACCCTATTCTATAACTCGATAAAGGACACCATAATGTTTCGCTAGAACACCGAGTTTGAGTAAAACAATACCAGACACCCTGCATCGATGGATACCCAATTAAACAAACCAAATGAGCCTGAGAGGTACCAGCCAAGAGAAGGAGATATTGTTTTTCAGGCTTTGCCTCTTGAAGATGATTTAATTCAAGCGATTGAAGGCGTTACAGAATCAAACTACTCACATGTGGGGGTGCTACTCAAGCGTGATACAGAATGGATTGTGATTGAAGCTAGCCGCCCTGGTGTGATTTACACACCATTTGATGAATGGAAGGCCAAGGGACGGGACGGGCGCTGGGCAGCTTATCGCCTTAAGGCAACATACCAGGACAATATTCCACGGTTTGTAAAAAACCTAGAGCAACACATAGGTAAATCATATGATTTCAAATATGAACTCACTGAAGACAAGCTGTACTGTTCAGAATTAATCTACCATGCTTGGGAAAGTTCCACAGGTGAACAGATGGGCGAACTCAAGAAAATCGGCGAACTGAACTGGAAGCCATACAGGGAGATAATTGAGAAGTATAATGAAGCATCGGTGCCTGTAGAGCGACAAGTGATTAGTCCGATTGAACTTTCAAAAGCTGATCAGTTAGAAAAAATTTATGACCACGGCCTAGGCTGATGGATAGTAAAACTATAGGAAGCTCTATTACGCCCGTTTGCACAGGCGGCAAAGTGATATAATCTTATAACTCCAGCAAAGAGCACTGCACCCCGTGAGCCTCGGCAACGGCCGAACAAGTCACTAAACCATTAATTACATTAATGCCCCCTTTAAGTTCAGGCTTTGCCTCACATGCCTCAGCAAGGCCGCGATCCGCAATAAGCTCCACATATGGAAAAGTAACATTTGTGAGTGCTTGGGTAGCAGTCCTGGCATAAGCCCCTGGCATATTGGCCACACAATAATGGGTGACTCCTTCCTCTACATACACAGGATCATGATGGGTTGTGGGCCGACTGGTCTCAGCACATCCTCCTTGATCAATAGCGATATCGACTAAAACACTCCCCGGACGCATGGCTTGGAGCATTTGACGAGTAATAAGCCGGGGTGCTTTGGCTCCCGGCACAAGAACTGCCCCAATAAGCAGATCTACACGTGGAAGGAGCTCCATCAAATGAGCCTGATCTGAGTAGAGTGTATGGGCCGAATGCAGGGTAATATCCAGAAAGCGCATGCGCTCGACATCCACCTCCAGAATGGTGACATCTGCCCCTAGACCTGTAGCCATACGAGCAGCATTAACTCCACTGACACCACCACCTAAAACCACCACCTTACCGGGTAAAACACCAGGCACTCCTCCCAGTAAAATTCCACTCCCCCCGTGATGTTTTGCCAGAAAATAACCTCCGACAATAACTGACATACGACCGGCAATTTCACTCATCGGCTCCAATAAAGGTAACCTCCCTTGAATCTCAATGGTTTCGTAAGCTATAGCTGTACACTTTCGATCAATTAAAGATTGAGTTAACTGCGGAGAAGGGGCCAGATGAAGGTAGGTAAATAACATCTGCCCCGACTGCAACCTCTGAACTTCCTCGGGCTGGGGTTCTTTTACTTTCACAATGAGTTCAGCCTCATGAAAGAGATCATCGGGGTTTTTGGATAACACAGCTCCTGCATCAGTGTAGTCAGTATCCGGGTAACCACTCCCCAAACCAGCTCCGGTTTCCACCAAAACACGATGCCCGCGCTGTGTAAGCTGATATGCAGCAGAAGGCAGAAGAGCGACACGATGCTCATCAGCCTTAACTTCGCAAGGTACGCCAATTATCATATATAAATTTGAGAGTTACTGATAGGCCCCAAAGAAAAACATCTTCTAACTTTCACTATGAATTTTTTCAGGTTTTCGCTCGTACGCCTCGCACTCGGCTTCTACCTCAACACATAGCTGAGAAGCAGCAAACCAACGCGTTAACCACCAACATCCCAATGCCAAAATAATGCCGGCAACTAAATCCACGCCGTAATGGTACCGGAGGTAAATGGTTGAAATCCACAAACCCACGGTTGGGGCCAACACCCACCAGAAATGAATGCGGCGGTTTTGAAAATCAAACATAAGCAAATAAAGTGAAGCAGCCATATGGATACTGGGAAATACATCCACTCCATTGGAACGTTTAACTATAAAAGCACCTCCCACATCAGTAATCCATCCTCCCGTACGCGGTTCTAATTCAACATAAGGACCGACTGCCGGCATCAGCATATACCCCACGTAGCCTAGGGCATAAAGCGTACCAAAACCCACGACTGCACACCGGAACTTCCGGAGATCAGTCAATAGATAATAAAGAAGACCCCCGACTATGTAATAGAAAAAAAAGAAGTAACACACCATTAACAAGTCACTTGCCCAATTAGGCAAACTCAAGGTCATTAGTTTGGACGGGAAATCACCCAACAAGAGAATATCCCATTGTTCCAGCGTTGCATCCTGATGCCAATTCAGGGATTTCAAATCATTGGGGTTTTGCATCATGGGCACCGCGTCTTTCAGTGAAAAATAACATAATCCACTAATAGTCAGTGTTAGGAGCATCCTACAGCGCCAGCGAGATGGTGAAGGTCTTAACTGACACCATCCAATAACCCATAGAAGAAATAGGAGGTAAACAAGGAATAGGAGAGAATTGGTTTGATCAAATCCGGCGGCGAAGCCCACTCGCAAGCAGGCGACCCCTGCAAACAACATGAGTACGATTTCGTGGGGCAGAAAATGCCAGCGTTCAGGGCTTTTGATGGATCCCTGCAAAAGCTCTTCCCATTGCCTTCGATTTCCCGGTGTTGAGGACATTACACAACCTGCCTGGGCAACGCGCTAGAGCTTGCGATCTAAACACACAACCCGTTGTAACTCAAGATCAACTCTACTTATTTTACTCCCGCCAGCCGTTCTTCCCAAATTTGGTAGAGCCGTGTTGTAGCTACAACATCCCTAACACAGTAATCCGCAATCTCCTGAAATCGCCCAGCCTGCATCAGATCATTAATATCCATTCCGGTTACCCCCTCAGCCTTTGGAGAAGGGATTCCAAAGGCCTTACAATAAAAGTCCAGGTTGAAACGTCGAGCAGCCCCACCCCAGCCACCAACATTATAAAAAGTAAGCTGATCGGCTAAATCACAATGAGGTTGAGTCTGAAACCTATACCCAAGCCAATCCTTTCGACTTACGGGCACATCAAGAACTGCTGAACGCAAGTACAGAAAAGGCACATCAAATCCACGACCATTAAAAGTACAAATCTTGTCGTACTTGGCTGCAAGTTCCCAGAACCGTAGCAGGAGCTCTGATTCATCCATGCAAGGAACGTACTCAATAGGATCAGTTGGGCCCTCTTCAAAGTCATCTGCCAGATAAAGCACTTTCCCGCGACCGCTTTCAGAATTAATCATGCAAATACAGACGCACTGGGCCGTAAATGGCCAAAGATTAAACTGACCTGTGATTTCATCTCTTTTACGTTCTTTTTCAGCCGGATCCAGTAGATTCTCAGCAGGACGATAAAGGTACTCTATCTGCGCATCATCTAGATCTTCCTTAGGGAGAGCCGAAGTTTCGATATCAAACACCAAACAGGACATGCTCTAAATTGGGCTTTCAGCCCTGAAAATCAAAGCGGAAACACAAAAAAAGCGGCGGGTAACCCCGCCGCCGTGTGGAAATAGTCTAAACTAAAAAGGAGACTACTTCTTCTTGGCTTTTTTCTTAGCAGCCTTCTTTTTAGCTGGCTTCTTCTTAGCAGCCTTCTTCTTAGCTGGCTTCTTCTT
>CACDBG010000031.1 GCA_902551155.1 uncultured Verrucomicrobiota bacterium
TTTTTTGGCGCCTCTGGCTTTTGAGTTGAAGCCACTTCATTTTTAGAGCCAAGTTTCGGATTCGGACTATTGTCTTTTAAATTCTCTTTGTCAGCCATGATAAGGTTTCTACCTGACTGTTGGTAATTATTCAAGAGTGCGAACTTTCAAAGATTGCCCTTAGCCTCCAACTACCAACAGGATAAGACCTGATAATGAAGCCGGTTGTATTTTTTTTGCTCGCTGTTCTTTTAACTGGAACTGGCTGCCAAACCATTAGCTATTACACTCAAGCCGCCAAGGGGCAGGCTCAGGTTTTGTTCGGACAACAACGCATCTGCGAAATGATCAAGGACCCGGAGCTCCCCGAAGAGCTTAAAGGAAAATTTCAGCTGACACTGGAACTTCGTGAGTTCGCCCGCAACGAGCTCAAGATGAACCCAGATAACAACTATTTAAAATACCGGAACCTCAATCGCAAATACGTTCTATGGGTTGTGTATGCCGCGCCGGAGCTAAGCGTTAAACTCGAAACATGGTGGTACCCGATTGTGGGTGAATTCACCTCTAGAGGATTTTTTGTTGAACAGGAGGCCAGAAAATATGCAGCCCGACTACAGGAGAAAGGAAAGGATGTGTTTGTCGGAGGCGCACCGGCTTATTCCACTTTAGGTTGGTTCAATGATCCAGTCCTTAACACCTTTATTAACTATCCTGAGGCTGATTTCGCCGAACTGATATTTCATGAGCTGGCACATCATCATTTGTTTATTAGCGATGACGCGACCTTCAATGAAAGCTTTGCCACCGCAGTAGCACAAATCGGAGTCGCCCGCTGGCTGAAATCCAATCGGGGAACTGAACAACACGATCTATATCTGGCCCGATGTGCCCGTAGACATACCCTCAGCGAGCTATTGGCTGTTAGTCGTAATAACCTAAAAAAACTTTACGACTCAAATAAATCAGAGTCGGAAAAGCGCGAAGGTAAAAAGAAACTCATCACCTCATTAAAAATGGACTTGGTCACTTTGAGTGAAAGCGATCCGGGTTACCGCAAGGTAGCAGTCTGGGCCAAGCGTCCCATTAATAACGCACTACTCGGAGCACGTTCAGTATATCATCGTCGAGTCCCCGCCTTCTTTGCATTATATGAAAAATCTAACCGGGATATTGAAGTGTTCCTGAGTAAAGTCGAAAAAATTTCCCGACTCAAAAAGAAAAAGCGCGACTCCACTCTCGCTGAGTACGAAATGAAGAGTCGCGCCAAAAAAAATAGCCCGATCAATCAAAACTAGCGGCCACGTGGGCCACCGCGTTCAGGCCCCCTCCCTTGGGGCCATCTTCCTCTTTCCGGTCCCCGATGCGTTTCAGGACGACGACCACCGCGATCTCCATCACGTTCACGTGCTTCACGCCACTGCTTCATCCGTTCTTCCCAAGCCTTGCGCATCTGCTCCCCGCGATCATCCTCACGGCCTCGGCGACCCCAATCCCGTCGGTCTCGTTCGTCATCATCACGATCACGACTGTGTTCGCGCATCTCACGCATCCGCTCAACCCATTCACCCATGGCCCTGCGCATCTGCTCCCCGCGATCATTATTATGACCACGGGAATTTCTTTCTGCACGTTCACGTGCTTCACGCCATTGCCTCATCCGTTCTTCCCAAGCCTTGCGCATTTCATCCCCGCGATCTCTCCGGTCATGATTTCCGTGACCTTTATAGTCGTCATGCTTCTGACGATACTGATCCTGATTGTGTCGCGCTTCATGCATTTTCCTCTCTATTTCATGGGCTAAATCATGACGCCCTGCCGCCCGCAGATGGCCAATAGCCTGCCGAAGATGCTGTGCTCGATCCTGTTCATGATCTTTTTCGTTTCGCTCTCCTTTGTCATGATCATGGTCTCTGCCTTTCGGTTGGGGCTTCTTTGATTGAGAACTTTGAGAATCACGCGAGCGTGAGGAATTATTCTGAGCTGAAGAACGGGTGCTGTAAGAACTTCCCAATTGAACCTGCACAGTCCTTGTCTTGCCTCCGCTTGAAATGAGCAAGGTTGCCTTTTGACCCGGTTTGGTCTTGGAGAGCCGCCCAATCAGGCCCGAATTACTTGTGACGCCTGCCCCATTCATTTTCAGGATGATATCACCTTTTTTGAGTTTTGCGCGCGCTGCGGCAGTATTGGCATACACCTGCCCGATCCGAAGTCCTTTGGGTCTGGATGATGGCTCCACCGCGACGCCAAGATAACCACGGGACGAACCTCCTGATTGCGAGCTCTTTGCATGAGAACCCCGCGAAGAAGAACTGGATGGAGGCATAATCACTGCATCAACAACATGGATTACGCCATTACTTGCCATTACATCAGTAGCAACAACCCTGGCTTTGTTTACAGTAACTCCTACTTCATCAACCCTAATCTCAAAGGACGAACCGTTAAGGGTCTTAACCCTACCACTCTTTACGTTCTTGGCCAGCACCCTGCCAGGAATCACGTGATAACTAAGAATGGAAATTAACTTTTTTTTGTTCTCGGGCTTTAAGAGACTTTGCAACGTGCCTTTGGGCAGTTTCGCAAATGCTTCATCCGTTGGAGCAAACACGGTTAATGGCCCCTTGCTCTTTAATTTATCAACTAATCCAGCTGCTTTAACAGCAGCAACCAAAGTCCGGAAGGATTTGTTGCCTGCAGCAACCTCCACGATATCTCCGGTACGTTTGCGACTATTGTCATTACTGTGTTTACTCTTGTCGCCACCATCGCCGCCTCCCCAGAGCCGCTTCCTTACCTCTATTAGTTTCTTTTGGGCATCTTCCTTGGAAAGTTTCCCCGCTTTTACCTCACCAGCAAAGTGTCTTTCAGCAGCCCGGTATCTTTCCAAACGCGGGTCTTCTTTGCTTTCTTCCTTTTTATCGCCCCCCCCACGATTGGCCGCTTCCATACGTTTACGCAGTTCTGCTAACATCTTGGCAGCATCCTCGCGTTTAATTTCACCACTCTTTACACCTTCCTCAATGCGTTTACGCCTAATTTCATAACCTTTTCTAACATCAGCTTGACGATCATTGGACTGGCTTTCACGTCCACGACCTTCGTTATTCCCACGCTGGGCGGCCTCCATACGTTTACGAATCCCTTCCATTATACGGCCCGCATCCTCGCGTTTAATTCTGCCGCTCCTTACGCCTTCCTCAATGCGCTTACGTATCGCCTCCATATCCACACGTCCACGATCATCTCCTCGTCGCTGATTGGTGCGTGGGTTATCGCCACCACCACGCCGGGCGGCCTCCATACGCTTCTTTGCATCAACCATCATCTTGTCAGCTTGCTCACGAGTCATTAACCCTTCTTTAACCGCGTAATCCAAACGACGCTTCACCGCTTCAGGATCGAGCGGATTGACTCGATCAGATCCGCGTAAACGCTCCATCGCCTCACGAGCCCACTGGGCATCGCGACTGCCTCGCTCACGATCTCCACGACCGCGTTCCTGAGAATTACTTGAAATCACAGCCAGCATTAGAGCCAGAAATCCGTAGGTGATGTTACTTAGTTTCATAATGATTCAATTATTAAAAAGGTCTCTTTCGTTTGAGGGGCAACCCTCCACACTGATGTACTTGAATACGTTATCAGGAGTCTTAGAGTTACATAAACAATGCACCAAAAGAGGTGAAAATGACCAAATTCCATAACTTGTCAATAAACCCATGGATATTTAGGCTCTGTGCAGCGCTTTCTAATGAACCCCGACCTAACCCAGCATCCCTCCACCGACCCTGCGCAGCTACTGCGCTACCGCGACCGGCAATATGCTGCCGAACTTCTGGCAGCTGCGATTGTACATCTTGATCTTTTCACTTGGCTAAAAAAACATCCCGGATCAACCACCGAGGAGCTGAGGGCTCATTATAATTTTGCCGAACGACCGGCCGATGTTCTGCTTACACTTTTGCGAGCCAATGAATTAATTGAAAGCACTGAAGATCGACATTCCATAACTTCTTTGGCCGACGAATTTCTGACTAGCGATTCCCCGTGGAATTTACACCCCTACTACGCTCCCATTCAGGACAGCCAAATTACAAAAGATTTTCTCACGGTCCTGCAGACTGGAAAACCTGCCAACTGGCAGTCCCAAGACAATGGTAGTGATTGGCACACATCCATGCTGGATGAAGATTTTGCGCGCAGCTTTACTCAAATCATGAACTGTCGTGGGCTCGCATTCGGCCAAAAGTTGGCAAAGGCCCTCCACCCACTGCTTGAAAATAAAAAAAGGCTTCTGGATGTAGGGGGCGGCTCAGGAATATATGCCAGCACGATGATTGTCGCTCATCCTCACCTAACTGGAACAGTTATGGAACAAGCACCGGTCGATACTATTGCCCGCGAGGAAATTGCCAGTCACGGGCTATCTGAAAAACTGGAGGTCATTACCGCCGATATGTTTAAAGAAGACTGGCCTGAGGGCGATATCCTACTTCTATCTAATGTGCTACATGATTGGGATATGCCTGAAGTGCGCAAACTATGCGAAAAAGCTGCGGCCGCACTTTCAACTGGCGGATTACTTGTCATTCATGAAGCCTTTATTAACAATGAGAAAAATGGTCCTCTACCGGTGGCCGAGTATTCGGCATTACTCATGAATATTACTCAGGGCAAATGCTATTGCCCAAATGAATACGGCGTGATTCTTGAGGAACTAAACTTTAAAGTCGGCCCCTATCAGGATACCATTGCTGATCGCGGCTTTATGACTGCGGTAAAACAATAGAAAAATATTTAGAATGGCTAACCCAGACTACAACCCCCTAACCGCCGAGGAAAGTTACATCATAGAAAACAAGGGTACTGAACCGCCATTCTCAGGTGAGTACGATGATTTCTACGAGCCGGGAACTTATATTTGCAGGCGCTGTAACACTCCTCTTTATAATTCCACCAGTAAATTTAATGCCGGTTGCGGCTGGCCTGCTTTTGATGAGGAGATTGAAGGAGCTGTGAAGCAACTACCTGATGCAGATGGTTTCCGAACCGAAATCCTGTGTGCCAGTTGCGACGGACATCTGGGCCACGTGTTTAAAGGCGAGAACCATACCCCCAAGAACACCCGCCACTGTGTGAATTCTCTTTCGATGAAATTCATCAAAGAAGGTAATTAAAAAGAACCGTACAAATGAAGGCCATTGCCCTCACTACCTGAGTTCTGGGATTACTAATATATGCTCCAACTTAAAAAAGTAATTACCGAATTGCTCAATCACCGCTAACCCCAAGATGTGACTCTCCTTTATTCCTCCTCTGCGAAAGCCCTTATGCCTTTACTTGTCGATACGTGCCCAGCGCTATAGGCTAGGGTCCATGGACCCCAAACAACTTCACGTTATTCAGGCTCTGGAAAAGGCCGGAGCCACTGAGCACCTTACTGACCGAGAAAAACACCTAATAGGTCTGGCCGTCACCATTACCCGCGGCTGTGCTTACTGCACCGGTGGTCGCACCCAAAAAGCGCTCGACTCCGGGATCACGCAGGAAACACTTAATGCCAATACCGATCTAGTCGCTGCAGTGAATGCAGGGGTGGCCGTGCGCACAGTCCTGCAGGGGTTGGAAGGGCTCAGCTGCGATAGCCCTGAGTGTACCTCTTAAAATAAAAACCTACTTTTTCCTTTTCCCATGCACTTTCCAGTTGGGGTCAGGCTCATGCATTTTTTCCATGAGCGAAACCGCGTGCCGCGCCAAATCCGGTCGGTGCTGAGCGTAGTCGGTCTTTTCCCCCGGGTCATTGGACATATCGTAAAGTTCAACCTCGCCAGTAAACATCGGCTGGCGGATAGCCTTCCATTTACCGAAACGCACGGCCTGCGCTGAGCCCTTTTCATAAAATTCCCAGTACAGGGGATTCTTTCGCACCTTCTTTTTGCCGTGCATCACATCCACAAAACTTTCGCTGTCAATTCCTGCAGGCGCCTTTACTCCTGCCAGTTCACTCGCCGTGGCCATAAAGTCACCGAAGTACCAGTGTGCATTGTCATGACCGCCGCCCTCAATCGTGCCCGGCCACCACGCAATGGTTGGCACACGGATACCGCCTTCAGTTAAATCACGCTTGATGCCACGGTAGAGCCCATTGGAATCAAAGTAATCAGCCTTATGCCCGCCTTCCTGATGAGGTCCGTTGTCTGAAGTGAAAATAACCAGTGTATTCTCGGCAATCTTCAGTTCCTTGAGTAAATCCAGTATGCGCCCGGTATCCCGGTCGATATTCTGGATCATTTTTGCAAAACCCTTCTCAGGCCCGGGCCAGTCCTTCTCTGCAAACTCACCTAAATCCGGAACTTCCATGCCCTTGTTGCCCGCCTCGTTGTTTGCGTGAGGGACATTCATGGCAAAGTAGAGGAAGAAGGGATGCTTTTGATTCCGGCGAATGAAGGCCAATGAATCCTCAATAAAAAGATCGGGCGCATACTCAGACCGCTTTACCGCAACCCCACGACCAGCCATGGGCTGTTTGGGATTCTGAAAGGCCTTCCACCTTTGTGCCACTTCATTCTGGAGCTTGACCACCCTGCCATTGCGAATGAGAAATTCCGGATAAAAATTATGGGCATGCCACATGTTGATGTAGCCGAAAAAATGATGAAACCCGACATCATTGGGATTAGTAAAATTATCAGGAGTACCCACTCCCCATTTCCCGATACACGCCGTCTGATAACCTGCACCCTTCAATACCGAAGCCAAGGTTGACTGATGAGGCTGAATAACAATAGGTGCAGTGGAGTTACCGCGCACCACCGTACGACCCATGTGCCGGCCGGTAAGCAGCACACTGCGTGAAGGGGCACAAACCGTGCAGCCAGCATAAAACTGGGTGAACTTCATACCCGCCTTGGCCATCGCGTCCAGTCGCGGTGTCTTGAGCTGCTTCTGCCCAAAACATCCTAGATCACCATAGCCGAGATCATCAGCAAGAATCAGGATGATATTGGGTTTCTGTGTAGTCCATGCCGGATGCACCGAAACCGTAAAAAAAATAAGTAAAAAGAGATAACGCAAAAGTTGCCTTATTTATGAAGCAGACAAATACACATTGTGGTGATCGCAAGACCTAGCACTTTTGTAGAAAAAATAATTAAACAACTAAAACCATTGCTTTTTCTCTACCCCATACTGCTGGTAAAATTCATCATCACTTTTCGTGAGATACATGATGCCCTCAATCAACCCAATGACGCCCATTATCATCGATGATACACCACAAGTAAGAACTCCCGCAACGAGGCTAACAAGCAACATAATGATTCCTGAAGTGCTGGATCCCAAAATAAATTTATGGATGCCTAGCCCCCCAAGAAGAATTCCACAAAGGCCGGCGGCCATTTTTTTACTAACGAAATCTTCTTTGTTGGGTATTTCTCCGTTACTCATTTTTTGGTTATGGTTTGTTTCGCAAACTTAAGTCCTCCGATTCTGACGATCATACCCTCCTTCATCAACGAACCACCCGCAGGCACCGTGAAACAATCACAGTTCCTAACCCACTTGGGATAAAAAAGTTTTTATATAAAATCTAGAACCAACCTTTTTTCTCTACCCCGTACTGCTGGTAAAAGTCATCATCACTTTTTGTCAGAATGATAATTCCTTCAATGAAACCGATTAAACCGCCCATGCCGCATGTAACGATACTGATTACAATGCGAATAATCCCGCCTTTTGAATCACCGAGAACAAATCGGTGCACACCAAAACCACCTATTAATATACCGCATAAGCCGGCGGTCATTTTCTTGCCAATAAACTCTTCCTTGTTGGGTATTTCTCCGTCACTCATTTTGATTAATTATTTGATTATGGGTCTCTTTTCTTGCTAACAGGGCTATTCTGACGCCTACATTTCTCTTAATCAATGACATTACTCTTTAGTTATATACAGTCATTATTAGAAAGCCTCAGTATTCAACCACCGTAAATACTCGATTTTCAGTAAGTCCACTCTTACTGTGCTCCCCGTCCATGCGATTTTTTTTAGTTCTACTATCATTTGTGCTGAGTATTAGCTCAGTAGATTTCCTGTCGGCAGCAGACGGAAAACCAACAGAAATCCGTGTCACACACGGACCAATGCTCGGCCGGCCGAAGACAGATTCGATGAGTCTTTGGGTGCGCACCGAACGCTCAGGTAAGGTAAACGTCTTTTACGGCACCTCCAAAGATCAACTAACCGATTCAGCCTCCATCGAAACCACGGATATTAACCGTGACTACACCGGTATTATTACTCTCAAAGGGTTAAAGGCTAATACCCGATATTACTACCGCATTGAAGATCATCAGTTGGATGGCTCCTTCCGCACCATGCCGCAGGCTGCAGACTTCAAGAACGCCAAAGGCAACCCGAAGGGACTTTTCAATTTCAAATTCGAGTTCGCCTGTGGAAATAATCAAGGCGGGGGCGGCGATAGCGCAGGACCCACAGTTCCTGTTTTCAAAACCCTCAATGCCAAGGTCCGTAACAATATCAATTTTGCCATCCTCAATGGGGATTGGCTCTATGAACAAAGACGTGACTATCCTCCCAATGACTGGCTGGGACAGGTAGGTCTGGCTTCACTCAATAACGCACCGCGTATCGTGCAAAAAGCACCCACCATCGTGGGAGTTTGGGAGAACTATAAAACCTACCTCGCTCGGGGCCGTAACTTAAGCGAGTGGCATCGGCATGTTCCTTCCTTTTACACGGCCGATGATCATGAACTTATCAATGACATCTATGGGGCCGGTGAAACAGGTTATGTAAACAGGCGCGCGGTCTTTCGCGATATTGCAACCAAGGCCTGGTTTGATTATCTCGCCTGGGCTAACCCCGTGGAACACAATGCCAACGCATGGTTCGGCACCGGAAAGTTTAAACGGGGAAGCAATATTCTCGAAGATCCTGAAGCCAACTTCACCCAACTTAACTACAAAGACCTCGCCAATCTACATGTGCATTGGGGAACCCCAACAGCCGGTGTCCCTGATGCAAAATTAGACGCGCAGAAAGGAGATCCCAATGCCGCGGTTTATGAGATTGCTGAGGTGATCAGTCCCACCAAACTTCGTATTAAGCCCGCAGCCAAAGCCGACGGGTCTGCCAGCTATTCCATTGGTCGTCGTTGTTACGGAAAGTTCAGTGTCTCCAACTGCGATTTCTTTCTATTGGACACCCGCTCTCATCGTAACCTGCACAATGTTGATCACCCGGATAACCCAAAAGCCACCATGCTGGGCAAACAACAGCTAGCTTGGCTTAAAAACGGCATCAAAAATAGTAAGGCCGACTTCATCTTTGTGGTTTCCTCAGTCAATTTCATGGTGCCGCATGTGGGCAGTGGCGGCGGAAATGACAAACAGGCCACCATTAAGAAGGATGACGCCTGGACTGTGTTCTTAAAGGAACGCGAGGAATTGATTGAGTTCTGGGATGGACTCGACAAGGGCGTGTTTGTGCTCACTGGTGATTTGCACAACAGCTTTGCCATCAAGATTACCGACAACGTCTATGAATTTGCCAGTGGACCACACAACTCCATCAATCACGCCCCCATGAAAGATGAAGGCGGTCGGCCATCCAATGGTCGCTTTAAATACGGCCCGCGCGACTGTGATATCCGCTGGAGCACTTACGCTATGGAGGATATTCCGCGCGCCAACCGAACTTTCCCTCATTATTGTGTTGTTCAAGTAAACAATGTCTTTAATAACCCGGTAGAAAGAAATGGTGAACGCTGGTTCGCCTTTCCGCACCCGCAAGTGATCTTTCAGTTCCATGACGCCTACACCGGCGCTCTGCGTTACTCCGAAACATTTGTGCTGGGGTTGGACAAATAAATAGCCACCGGAATTTTTAATCAAATGACTATCCTAAGAGCCATCCTAAGCGCGGCTTTCGTTTTTATCACGCTTACGTTGCCGGTCGTGGCAAACGATACCAAGCAGCCCAACGTAGTGCTGATCATCAGCGATGATCATGCGTGGACGGATTACAGCTTTGCCGACCATCCTTACGCCAAAACTCCCAATATCGATCGACTGGCCGCTGAAGGTCTAACCTTCAACCGTGGTTATGTTACCACCGCGATCTGCAGTCCATCACTAGCCACGATGCTGACTGGATTGCACCCACATCAACACGGCATCACCGGCAATGATCCCCACCAAGGGCAAAACCGCGCCGATTGGATTGAGCCGTTTTTCAAAAAACCGCAACTACCTAGACTGCTCGCCGATGCTGGTTACCTTACCTTGCATACGGGTAAATACTGGATGGGCCACCCGAACCAGGTTGGCTTCACCGACGACATGGGCCCCACCGGACGCCACGGTGGAAAAGCACTGTCCATCGGACGCAAGTCGATGAAACCCATTTACGATTTCATCGACAAGGCCCAGCAACAGAAGAAGCCGTTCTTTGTCTGGTACGCTCCTTTTCTGCCACACACACCACACAATCCACCCGAGCGATTGCTAAAAAAATATACCGAGGTCAAAAACCAAAAAAAAGCCAAGTATTTAGCGATGATCGAGTGGCTAGACGAAACCTGTGGCGAACTAATGAGCCAACTCAAAAAAAAGGGTGTAGCTGACAACACGCTGGTGCTTTACCTGGCCGATAACGGCTGGAATGAATACGGCAAGGCGCATCCCTACGAAAACGGCGTGCGTACCCCAATCATCGCGCATTGGCCCGGCAAGATCAAACCGCACAAAGATGATCGTAATCTAGCCTCCAATATCGACGTGGTGCCGACTATCCTCAAAGCAACCGGAGTAAAACCACCGGCATCATTGCCCGGTATCAACCTGCTCGAAAAACAAGTAATGGCTCAGCGCGACACACTGTTCCTCTCAAATTTCGCCCACAACATGGTCTCCGCCACTGAACCGGAAAAGAGTCTCTGGACACGAACCTGTATCCACGGCAAATGGAAACTCGTTGCTTGGATCAAAAATCCACCAAAAATTAAGCCCTGGGGCGGCGGCCATCGCAAAAAAACAGGAGCGGACTTAGAACTATTCGACCTCCTTGAAGATCCACACGAAACCAAAAACCTAGCCCAAGCTCACCCAAAAGTCGTCAAAGATCTCCTGACTCGGATCAACAACTGGTGGAAGGCGGATTAGCTGATACAGCGATTACAAACCTTTTAAAGTTCCACCCGCGTGCCATCTTGCTTGGAGGATTCAATACAAGCCATCATGACCTGTTGGGTCTTTAGGGCTATATCGCCCCACTTCGGATCAGGCGACCCACTTAAAACCAGTTCACCAAAATTACGAAACAAACCCGTTTCCTGTGCAGTAGGGTGACTGCCTCCATACTCATTAACCGACACAACACGGTCGTGTTGTTCCATATTAAAATCACATACGTGCTGGTTGCTTTCAGTATTACTTACAGTGTACTTCACTTCTGATCCATAAAAAGGCACCACGAAGTCATCGAGCCTTACAGTCCCTTCAGTTCCGCAAACATGCGCCCACTGCTGATTGCCGGTCATAAAGGAACAATAGTAACTGGCATTAACCCCATTCTCATAAAACATTTCACCCGAAAATTCCATGGGCACCTGATCTGGGCTATCCGAACGTGCCGCCCCCTGCAACATACGACCGCTGACTGATTTGGGCATTGCATAATCCATCACCCAAAGGTTGAACCGGATATTATACCAACCCAGATCCCCAAGGCATCCCAAGGGCTCCAGATCACTGTGCATCCGAATATTACCGGTTAGAAAATCATCGCCTGCATTAAAACTGAACTGCGAGTTGATCCGGCGAATTTCTCCAATACTCCCATCAGTCAAGGTTTCACGCAGGGCTTCAAGGCGTTTGCTGTGCATAAACATGACTCCGTCCATAAATTGCACACCCGCTTCATCACACCTGCTGACAATCTCCTCTACTTCAGCGAGATCGACGCCACATGGTTTTTCTGCAAGCACGTGCTTGCCGGCCTTGGCAGCCTTGATAATCCAGTCCTTGCGCAATCCAGTAGGCAAAGGAATATACACTGCATCAATATCATCACGGGCGAGCAAAGCATCATAACCTTCCACCGCCTCAGGCTTATTGGGGAACGGCACGTGGCTTGAACATTCATCGATCCATGTCTGTGCCTTTGCTTTATCCCGACTGGCCACCGCAACAATCTCGCCATTGCCAGATAATGCAACCGACTGCCAATTCTTCGTTCCGATCCAGGCAGCACTCAGAAAACCCCAACGACAATTCTTATTACTCATAAATTCTAATCTATTAACTTGGTAAAACGGAGAGCGACTCTCGCGGCGCCCCTTAAGTTTGGCAAGATTTTTGCCCCATGCTATTTAATCGGTGGTAACAGGTGTGCTTGCCAATTCGCCAAGGATAGTCACAATCTCTTGCCTCTCTTATTATGCAAATAAATAAAGATGCTCCCGGGAATTAAACAGTTTGAACTAACTAACCGTGTTTCGATCATTACTGGCGGATCTAAAGGGTTAGGCGAAGCCATGGGTGCAGGACTGGCCAGTGCCGGAGCCAACCTCATGCTAGTCAGTCGTAATGGAGAAGAAGCTCAAGCTACCGCAAAAAAGTTAGCCCGTGAATACAATTGCCGAGCCATCGGTTTCGCTGCTGATGTTTCCAAGCAGAGCGATATGGAGGAGATGGCAGTGATGTGCCTAAAGGAATTTGGACGCATCGATATTTTGATCAATAGTGCCGGAATCAACATCCGTGGACCAATCGATAAGGTTAGCTACGAGGAATTTTCCGAGGTGCAGCGCATCAATGTGAATGGCACCTGGCTAGCCTGCCGAGCGGTGCTACCCCATATGAAGGAGAAGCAATACGGCCGCATTATTAATCTGGCAAGCGCACTTGGCCTTGTAGCAATCGCCAACCGTACGCCTTACTGCAGTAGTAAAGGTGGAGCAGTAATGCTAACCCGTTCGCTGGCACTCGAATTGGCTGATGAAGGCATCACGGTAAATGCCATTTGCCCAGGCCCCTTTCTCACTCCAATGAATGAACCTATTGCCGAAACCGAGGAAGGCAAAAAATTCATCGTAGGAGCCACAGCGCTCAAACGCTGGGGAAAGCTGGAGGAAATTCAAGGCGCTGCCATTTACCTCGCTAGTGACGCAGCCAGCTACACCACCGGAACCATGCTCAGCGTCGATGGAGGCTGGACGGCACATTAACGAATATCCGCCTACTAACATGCGTCCAACTAACATTGGGCGAATCCATTTTGTGAAATCATTGATTGTCATTTTAATTGGATTGTTCACGACCATTCATGGCCATGGGGCGGAGCTTTCCGGTGAAAAAATCTATCGCCAGCTTTGCCTCAACTGTCATGGAGAAATGGGACAGGGAACGAAAAAATATGATGAGCCGCTAACGGGCGGTTGGTCATTAGCCAAACTCACGACGAAGATTGAAAAAACGATGCCCGATGGGAAAGCCAAGCTTTGTGTCGAAGAAGACGCGGCGAAGGTGGCAAAGTATATTTACAATGCATTTTATTCTCCTTCTGCACAGGCGCGGATAAAGCCCGCACGGGTAATATTCAGCCGACTCACGCGACGACAGTATGAGGAAAGCATCGCAGATTTAATGGGAGAATTTCTCGGTCGCACGAGTACTTTTAGCGATGATCGCGGGCTGACCGGAACGTGGTACAAATCGCGCGGTTATAACAACAAGCAAAAGGCTTTCGATCGTGTGGAAGGGCCAGTGGATTTTGATTGGGGCTCCGGAGCGCCGAAGGGCGAAGGATTCAAGGCGCAAGAGTTTTCCGCGCGGTGGCGTGGCTCTCTTTTCACAACGGAAACGGGTTTGTACGAATTCATCGTCAAGACCGAGAACGGTATCAAGCTGTGGGTGAATAGTGAAAAACCAATTCTCGATGCATGGGTGAGCGACGGCCGGATGAAGGAACATCGTGTCTCAGTACGGCTGCTCGGCGGGCGGACCGTGCCAATCGCGCTGGATTTTTTTAAGTGGAAGGACAAGACTGCTTCGATTGAGTTGCGCTGGAAACCGCCGCATGGCGTGGAGGAAATTATCCCCCGGAGTCAGTTCATGCCCAATCAATCGGCGCGCGTGTTCACCATTCAGACGCCGTTACCGCCAGATGACAGCAGCCATGGTTTTGCACGCGGCATCTCCGTCTCCAAGGCGTGGGACGAGGCCACCACGCAGGGCGCGCTAGAAACGGCGGCACGCGTTGTGCACCACATGGATCAACTAGCCGGCACACGCAAGGACGATCCGCAACGTCGCGAAAAAGTGCGCAACTTTGCAGCCCGCTTTACAAGCGCGGCTTTTCGCCGACCATTGACTGAGACTCAACGCAAGGTGTTCGTGGATGCCTTTTTTACCAACGACACCCCGCTGACCAATGCCCTTAAGCGTACAGTGATCCTCGCGCTGAAATCACCGCGCTTTTTGTATCCAGACTTCCATTCCACTGAACCAAATGCCCATCAGATTGCCGCAAGGTTAGCTTTGATACTTTGGGATTCGGTGCCCGATCGCTCGCTAAACATTGCCATCCAAAACGGCACCTTGAGAACACCGCAGCACATCCGCACCCAAGCCAATCGCATGATACGCGATCGGCGGGCGCGCATAAAGTTGCAGCATTTTTTCCATCACTGGCTGGAATTGGACAAGGCCGATACAATTGATAAAAACGCAAGGGTCTTTCCTGAGTTTAACCCGCGCATCTTGGCCGATCTGCGACACTCGCTGCGACTCTTTCTGGGTGATACAATGTGGGCTGGCTCCGGTGACTACCGCGATCTACTTAAAGCCGATCACTTGTTTCTCAATGATCGACTGGGTAAATTCTATGGTGCTGACGTAACGTCCAATGGCTTCAAGAAAATCGCACTTGGCCCCAACCGCCGTGCGGGTGTACTAACGCATCCGCTGCTACTCGCGCAATTTGCCTATTCGGATAAAACCTCACCAATTCATCGCGGGGTATTTCTCGCACGCCACATTGCCGGCCGCACACTCAAGCCACCGCCCAACGAGATCCAGTTTAAGGACAGTGAATTTAATCCAAATCAAACCATGCGTGAAAAAGTCACACACCTTACCAAATCGGCCAACTGTATGAGCTGTCACAGCATCATCAACCCTCTGGGATTCGCACTGGAGAATTTTGATGCCGTCGGTCGCTGGCGCGAAAAGGAAAAAGGTCGGGAAATCAATGCTGCCAGCGATTACACGACCGCTGCCAATACTCCCCTGAAAATCACTGGCGCGCGCACGATTGCCAATTACGTAGCGGACAACCCACACGGGCAGCGACATTTTGTGGAGCAGCTGTTCAATCACCTTGCCAAACAGGCGCCGAGCGCTTTTGGGCGTGAAACCTTGGAAGAATTATGGCAGTCTTTCGTAAAGACAGATTGCAATGTGCCTCGACTAATGGTGGAAATCACCGTGCGTGTGGCGGGTGGCAATCTTTCGCATCCGATCAACAAAATAGGAAAGAACAAGTAAGATGAACGATTCAACCCGACGCGAATTTCTGCAGCGGCTGGGAGTATCCAGTGCTGCCATACCTTTCCTGATGAGCCTTCCGAGCCTCGGCGAGGCTGCCACAACCCAGCGCCCGCGCCAACGGTTGATCGTAATGTTCAGTCCCAACGGCACGCTGCCAAAGTACTTTTGGCCGGATCAGACCGGCGCCGACTTTACTCTCAAACCGATTCTCAAGCCGCTGGAGCCATTCCGCGATAAAATGCTGGTCCTCAAGGGCGTTCACAACCGCGTACGCGGCGATGGTGACAGCCACATGCGCGGCATGAGCTGTTTGCTCACCGGGATTGAGCTGTTCCCGGGCAACATTCAAGGCGGCAGCCACACGCCCGCCGGTTGGGCCAAGGGCATCTCTATTGATCAGGAGATCAAAAACTACTTGCAATCCCAGCTCTCCACGCGCACGCGCTTTGGTTCGCTAGAATTTGGCGTGGGCGTGAGTGATCGCGCCGACCCTTGGACGCGTATGTCCTACGCCGGCCCGAACCAGCCTGTGGCGCCGACCGATGATCCGTATCGTATGTACCAAAAGCTGTACGGTAATCTTCGCGACAAGGCCGCACTACAAAGTGTGCTCGGAACCTTACAAGAGGATTTCAAAAAACTCGGCGATCGACTCAGCCCAACTGACCGAGTATTGCTCGAGCAGAATGCAAAGTTTGTCGCCGAACTGAACCGCGAACTGACCATCGATAAGGGCAAAAAGTTTCGCGCCCAACCGCCGGCACTAGAGTCCGGCGTGGCCAATCAAAATGATAATCTGCCCGAATTGGGCCGCATGCAAATAGAGCTACTAATAAACAGCTTCATAAATGACTTTGCACGCGTAGCCACCCTACAGTTTACAAAGTCTGTCGGCGGCGCCCGCATGAACTGGCTGGACATCAAGGACAATCACCATTCCCTTTCGCATGAGCCGGACAAAAACGCTTCAGCCGTCGATAAGCTTACGCGCATCAACACGTGGTTCGCCGAAGAACTCGCCTATCTCGCTAAGCGCTTAGCCGATACCCCCGAACCCGGGGGCACCGGCAGCATGCTTGACCACACCACCATCTTGTGGACCAACGAACTTGGCAAAGGCAACAGCCATACGCTAAATGACATTCCCTTTGTTCTGCTCGGCGGCGGCCTCGGCTTCCAAACCGGCCGTTCGCTGCAGTTTAAGGGCGTGCCTCACAACCGCCTGCTGCTCAGCCTCGCCCACGCGTTCGGCCATAAGCTGAAAAACTTCGGCAACCATCACCTTTCTCAGGACGGCCCGCTAGCGCTGGGTTAGTGGCCAAGGAAATTCTGGTTTAACCCAGTCAGCTTGATTCTAAGGTAACTATTATTGAGACAATGCGTCTTTTAATGTATAATTAACCCAAGATGACTAAGCGCCTGAACTATTCCTTTATTCTGCTCTTTTGCGGGTGCTTTCTACTATCTAAAGTGAATGGTTTTTCGGATGAACCCAGTGCTGAAGGCTTAGCATTTTTTGAGAAAAAAATTCGGCCAGTTTTAATTGGGCACTGTTACAAATGCCACTCAGCCAATAGTGAAAAGATCCGGGGCGAACTACTGGTCGATACACGAGCCGGCCTTCTAAAGGGTGGTGAATCAGGGCATGCTATTGTTCCTAAGAACCTCGAAGGCAGTCTGCTTATTGAAGCCATCCGGTATGAAGATGAAGACTTGGCAATGCCACCCAATAAAAAACTCCCCGCTTCAGTTATCGCCGATTTTGAAAAGTGGATTATGATGGGAGCGCCTGATCCTCGCGATGGCACAGGACCCATTGAGAAACCTAACTGGGAAAAAGCTAAGAATCACTGGGCCTTTAAAGCTCCAGCGAAACCAGCCTTACCTGAGGTAGTTCAACCCGAATGGAGTCGTACTGATATTGACCGCTTTATTTTTTCCAAATTGGAGGAACAATCATTAAAGCCCGCTAAGTATGCCGATCGGCGAACTTTAATCCGCCGCCTTTTCTTTGACCTTAACGGAGTACCGCCGACCCCAGAGGAAGTTGAGGATTTTGTAGCTGATAAAAATCCTCAAGCCTACAGCAAACTTGTCGACCGACTCCTCGCTTCTGAAAGCTTTGGAGAACGCTGGGGTAGGCACTGGCTGGATGTAGCCCGTTACGCCGAGTCGAGCGGTAAGGAAACCAACTTGGCCTATCCTCATGCCTGGCGCTACCGTGATTACGTCATCGATTCCTTCAATGCGGACAAACCCTACAACCAATTTATCAGCGAACAAATTGCTGGAGACTTAATGCCCGCACGAGACGACCAACACCGTTCTGAACTAATGACTGCCACAGGATTTCTTGCCTTGGGACCCAAGTCACATAACGAACGAAGCCGGATGCAATTTGCCGTGGATATGGTGGATGAACAAATTGAAACCTTGTCACGATCCATGATGGGCTTAACCATCGCCTGCGCGCGCTGTCACGATCACAAGTTCGACCCCATTCCCCAAAGCGAATATTATTCGATGGCCGGGATTCTTTATAATACTGAAACACATTTTGGAACCATTCAAGGACCTGGAAATCGTCACAGTTCCAAGCTGCTAAATTTACCAACTGAAACAACTAACAGTTTTGGACGCACACTCACTGCCACCGAAAGAGCACGTCTTGAAAAAGAACTGGCCGATAGCAAAAAAGCCCGCGACCAACTCGTCGCCCAAGCTCGCCGTGAACGTCAGGATGGTTCTGGTGATATCCAACGCACCCTTTTCCGCACCCGAGTAGCGAATAGTCGGGTTAGTGATATCACTGAGAAACTTAGTGGTTATAATAAAAACGGCCAATCCATTCCGCGGGCCATGGGAGTGAGGGACCGAGGCTTTGTTCGAGAAACCCGTGTTCTGGAACGAGGAGAAATTAATCAACCCGGCGAAAAAGTTGGTCGCGGTTTTGTATCCATTGTTAATCCAGACTTTAAACCTTTCTTTAATCGACGGGGCAGCGGCCGGCGCCAGATGGCCGAGTGGATTGTCAGCCCGGGCAATCCTCTGACCTCCCGCGTTATGGTAAACCGCATCTGGAATCATCTTTTTGGACAAGGGTTGGTTCGTAGCATGGACAATTTTGGATCTACCGGAGAAGCCCCTAGTCATCCGAAACTTCTCGATCATTTAGCCATTCAATTTGTCAACCAAGGTTGGTCCGTCAAAAAGATGATCCGCCAAATTGTCTTGAGCCGCACATACAGAATGGCCTCAAACTATGATTCAGCAAATTTTCAGGCGGACCCAGAAAACCGGTACCTATGGCGGGTTAGCAAACGGCGGTTGGATGCTGAGTCTATTCGCGATGCTATGCTCTCAACCAGTGGTCTTTTAAATTGGGAAAAGCCTCGAGGCTCACTGGTTGCCAAGGCAGGCAATGGCCAAGTCAATCGGAGTCGAAATCTACAACCGAAAAATCTGATACAGACCTTCGATCACCGTTCGGTGTTCCTGCCAATCGTGCGTGATTTGGTTCCCCCTTCACTGGATCTGTTTGACTACGCAGAACCTTCACTGGTAACTGGCAAACGTGATGTTACTACAGTTCCCTCTCAGGCTCTCTATCTTATGAATGATCCTTTTGTATTACGTGCCTCTGACAACATGGCGCGGCGGATTTCTGAGGAAGCCTCTTCCCCGGAACAAAGGGTTCGACTTGCCTACCAGCTTGCTTATGGTCGCCAACCCAACAACCGCGAGATCAATTCCACTCGCCAGTTCTTTGAACGGTGGCAGGCTGAACAAAAAAAACAAACCTCCTCACGTGCCACTAGTAACCGTGTATCTGCCTGGAGCAGTTTTTGCCAAGCTCTGCTTTGCAGTGCTGAATTTAGATATCTCAACTAGCCATGAATTCTGATCACAATATTCTGGAACATCTTTCACGCCGTGAAATGCTTAAAAACGTTTCCTCTGGCTTCGGTTATCTCGCTCTGGCTGGCATGTGTGCCGAGGCTGCTAAAACCGATCCTTTAGCACCAAAAACTCCGCACTTTGCACCCAAAGCAAAGCGCGTCATTTTCTTCTGTATGCGCGGCGGGCCTTCCCACGTAGACACCTTTGATTATAAGCCGCAGCTAAAAGTGGATGCCGGTAAACCCGGACTGGGTCGTCGCGGAACCAGCAGTCGAGCCAAGCTGATGCCCTCTCCTTGGCAATTTGCTCCACACGGCCAGAACGGTCTCCAGATTTCAGAACTCTTTCCGCACTTAGCCAAACATGCTGACAAACTGTGTATGCTCAATGGCATGCACACTGATCTCCCCAATCACCCACAGGCTTTTGTCAAAATGCATACGGGCAACTCGCAGTTTGTCCGCCCTTCACTGGGTGCATGGACTCTTTATGGGTTAGGCACTGAGAATAAAAATCTGCCCGGCTTTATTGTCCTCAGTCCGCAAACTGGTTTTGGCGGAGCACAAAACTATGGCAGCGCATTTCTGCCAGCCATCTATCAAGCCACCCCAATCCGTGGTTCGCGTAGCGGAAGCGGGCAGGTCAGTAACATCCGCAACCCGCGCCTACCCAGCGCAAACCAGCGCATCCAGTTGGATCTCGTTCAATCCTTAAACCAGGGACAACTGGAAAAAGATAAAGTTAACCCGGACATTGAGGGAGTCATTGAGTCCTTTGAACTGGCTTTCCGAATGCAGAACGAAGTGCCTCAGCTCATGGATGTGAATAAGGAGCCTGACCACATCCAACAGGCTTACGGTCTGAAAAATCGTGCCACACAAACCTTTGGCCGCCAATGCCTGCTCGCCCGTCGCATGGCTGAATCGGGCGTTCGCTTTATCGAACTAAACTCAGGCAACTGGGATCAACACCGTGACCTGAATAATGCATTGGAACGCAACTGCCACGGTATTGATCAACCGATAGCTGCCTTACTGGCAGACCTGGAGGAGCGCGACATGTTAAAGGATACCCTTCTTATTTGGGGTGGAGAATTTGGTCGCACACCCCATGCGCAGAATGGCGATGGGCGCGACCATAACAACCGTGGCTACACCATGTGGATGGCCGGAGGTGGCGTCAAAGGCGGCATTGCTCATGGTAGCACAGATGAATACGGCTATGCCGCAGTAGAGGGTAAAGTACATATCCATGACTGGCACGCCACTATTCTTCATCTACTGGGTCTCAACCACAAACGCCTGACCTTCAATTATGCCGGACGCGACTTCCGATTGACTGATGTGCACGGTAATGTGATCAAAGAAATTTTAGCCTAACATTCAGAAATCTTGCTTCTGAAGCCTTCACGCGGCAACATTGCCCAATGCGTTTTCCTCTTTTACTAGCCGGGTTGATTCTATCCTTCACCCTTTCTGCGGCAGATAAGAAACCTAATATCCTAATGATCGCCATTGACGATCAGAATGATTGGATCGGGTATCTCGGAGGCCACCCGATGGTAAAAACCCCCCACATTGACCGGCTCGCCAAACGCGGCACTGCTTTTACCAACGCTCACTGT
>CACDBG010000032.1 GCA_902551155.1 uncultured Verrucomicrobiota bacterium
ATGAAATACGGGACAAAACCACATAAAACCACCAAGATAGTAAAAACCGCCCCCCTCATTAACCACAACCTACCTGTCAGACGCCAAATTTGCGAGAGTTTTTTATACACCAAACTAGTTTTCACGCCTATTTAGACGCATAATTGAGAATAATGTTACCAGTTTAATAAGCTGCTTGCGCACCCTTTACCCGGCGCTTCTTCATCCAAGGCATCATACCCCGTAATCGTTGCCCAACCTTTTCTATACTATGTTTTTCGCCGGATTTAAGGAGTTTATTATACTGTTTATAACCGGTTTCGTATTCTTTTACCCAGCCTTTCGCGAATTTTCCATTTTGTATTTCCTTCAGGGCAATCTTCATACGACGTTTAACACTCGAATCAATTATCTTTGGACCTACACTAACGTCGCCCCATTTGGCGGTCTCAGAAATCGAAAATCGCATTCCGCTGATACCAGCCTCATTCATTAAATCAACAATTAGCTTTAATTCATGTAAGCACTCAAAATAAGCCATTTCTGGCTGATATCCAGCCTCAATCAAAACTTCATAACCTGCTTGAATAAGCGCGCTGGCACCGCCACAAAGAACAGTCTGCTCACCAAACAAATCGGTTTCTGTCTCTTCCTTAAATGTGGTTTGAATCACCCCAGCACGCGTTCCTCCAATCCCTTTGGCCCATGCTAATGCAACTTTCTTAGCTTTCTTTGAAGGATTTTGATATACAGCGATTAGCGAAGGCACTCCTTTACCTTCAAGGAATTGTCTTCTGACAATGTGACCAGGCCCCTTGGGCGCAACCATGATCACATCTACGTTTTTTGGCGGGACAATTGTCTTAAAATGAATGGAAAAACCGTGCGAAAAAAGGAGTGTTTTCCCTTTGTTCAAATTAGGTTCAATGTCTTCCTGATAACACTTAGCTTGTTTAGTGTCAGGAAGCGCGACCATAATTACATCTGCGCGACGAACGGCCTCAGCAGTATCGTAAACTTCAAAACCATTTTGTTTCGCAACTCGCCGCGACTTACTCCCTTTATATAGCCCAATAATTACCTTGAGACCACTCTCCTTGAGATTGAGTGCGTGGGCATGGCCTTGACTACCAAACCCTAACACCGCCAGAGTTTTCCCTTTTATGTCACGGAAGTTCGCATCCTTATCACTGTATACTTTTGCTGCCATTTTATATAATTGCCTTTTTAATCTAGTCGCGATCCAGGGCCACCTTGCCGGTCCTCGTAAGGTCGATAACCCCAAAATTATCCATAAGTCCGATGAATTTATTTACCTTTGATTCGTTTCCAGTGACTTCTATAGTCATCGACTTAGATTGCACATCAACAATCTTAGCGCGAAAAATATCTGTAATCTGCATCACTTCAGACCGATTTTTTGCTGAAACCTTCACCTTAACTAACACAAGTTCTCGATCGATATATTCATGCTCTCGAAAATCGGTAATCTCAAGTACGTTCACCAGCTTATTCAATTGCCGCACGATCTGTTCCACCGTCGCATCGTTGCCGCGAGTCACAATGGTCATGCGTGATTTGCCCGCATCATGAGTAGGGGCTACATTCAGGGAATCAATATTGTAGCCGCGACCACTGAACATGCCCGCAACACGCGTCAGAACACCAAATGTATTTTCTACAAGAACTGAAATGGTATGACGCATCTTTTAAGGACTTTGAAATAGCGGCGCAACCTATCAACGGCCATAGAACCGGTCAATTCAATTCCCCAGAAACAAAACCTAAAAAAATGGGTTATATTTGAGCTCTTCAGATACTGTTGTTAAGGGTCCGTGACCTGGGCAGATCAAAGAATCCTCCGGAAGAGTAAGAATTTCTTCTCGAACTTTAAGACGGGCGGTATTGGCTCCAGAAAAATCTTTACCCATAGATCCGGCGAAAATAGCGTCACCCGCAATTGCTATAGGGGGAACACCTTGCCCCCACCCTTCCACCACATAAGTGACCCCATCTTCGGCGTGGCCAGGGGTAAACCTAGGCTCCACTTTTAACCTACCTATCTCAATCAGTTGATTGGCTTTAATTCGATTCTTAGCAGGTGCTCCATCATTGTTTGATAACACATGAACTTGCGACCAGCGTTTTCTTATTTCTCCCAAAGCAGCCACATGGTCACCATGCATGTGTGTTATAAACAAATACTGAACCATTAATTGCTCTTTTTCTACTAACGAAAAAATATCATCAGCGAACCAGCCTGTATCAAAAATAGCAGCATTTCTTGTCTCTGGATCCCAAACCAAATAACTATTTACATCGAAACTTTGTGCAGTCGTAAAAACAGACAATTTGCTCCATTGATTCAGGTCTACTTGGCGCGGAACCCACCCCCCTGCAATTAATAGTAATTTTTCCGGATTAAGCCCCAGAAACACAGCCAGTGCTTCTAGCTTAACAGAAGCTTGAATCTCTCCTTGATCCTCCCACCGCTCCATATCTTCTTCACTGAGCCCTGCCTTATAAGCCGCATCTTTCAGGCTTATTCCAGATTGTATACGGGATTTCCTACATATATCACCGACATGATCCTCTAATTGCATAAGATAGTATAAGAGAAAGAAGAGATATATTGCCAGAAAGTTAAGAGCCTTTATCTTATTCACATGCGTCAGGGCTCCGTTATTTTTACCATTTACTGCGTTTTAATTTTTCAAATTTATGCGGCAACGCCTGATCAAGAGCTGAAACATATTCTAAAAGAGGATAATACTGCCATCACCGAAATAACTGGGTGGATAAACCTGAATCTAGATCGAATTAGATTTAATGAAACCGAACAGCAAGCCCTTGCCCTCAGAATTCACGACCGGTTAAACGGCGTAAGAAAACAGTATTTAGATTTTTTGGAAAAATATCCAAAACACACTAATGCACGCATTGCATATGGCAGTTTTCTAACAAACATAGATAATCGCCAAGGCGCAGTAGATCAATGGAAACTGGCCCTGACTGAAGACCCTGAAAACGCAGCAGCATTGAATAATCTGGCTACACATTTAGGGACAATTGCATTACAGACCAACATCTCAGAAGGGATTAAAGAGGCATTCAAGGCCATGGATAAAGCGCTTAAAATCGCCCCCAAGGTGCCCCTTTACCACCACAATCAAGCAACATTACTTTGCTCCTTTCCAAAAGCCGCCGCCACCCACTACGGAGAAAACCCGCAGCAAATAATCCTTAGAGCAATTTTAGAGTACGATACAGCTATCAGACTAGAGCCTGATAATTTTGAATATGTTGCTGATCGAGCAGAGGCATTTCTTGATTTAAAACCTTTCCCTTACAGAAGAGCCTTATCAGCTTGGCTAAAAGCGCAGAAACTAACAACTCAACAAGAGGAACGTGACTGGGTGTACCTGCAGCTAGCAATTGTCCACTACAAAGCAGAAAAATGGGAAAGCGTCGCCCCTGTTCTGGATAAAATGAGTGGAAACTCACACAAGGCGCTCTCTGCAAAACTTCGCGAGACCTCCAAAAGTAAAATGAGCATGAAAAACACTAGGCCTTAAGGCCTCGAACCAGGCGTTCATGAAGATTTTCAAAACCCCCATTACTTAAAATACAAATCACATCTCCTTCCTCTGCATACCCTAAAATGTGTTCGAGAATATTGTCGACGGACTGCAAGCAAGAGGCAAGTCTACCAGTATCATTTAGAGCATGAACTAGTTTTTCAGTATCGAGCAAATCTGATCCTAGTATTTTTCCTGCCCGAGCTACTTCAGAAACAATAATTATCTCAGCTTCTTTTAATGAATCTGCTAATTCATTTTGGAAAATATTACGCCGTGTTGTATTACTTCTGGGCTCAAAAACAGCCCAAATACGTTTTCCAGGAAATCGCACCTTGGCCGCTTTAAGGGTTTCCCGAATAGCAGTAGGATGGTGGGCAAAATCATCAACTACAGTAATACCGCGTATTTCAGCTTTCACTTCCATGCGACGCTTAATACCTTTAAACGAGTCAAAACCTCTCTGTATTTGCTCGTTAGACAGACCGCAATATCGGGCGACACAAATTACACCCAAAGCATTTCTGACATTAAGCTCTCCATAAAGCGGCAATTCAAAACAAAATCCATCCTGTACAAAACTTGCGCCAGTCTGCGGATATCCCAAATCAGTAAGATGGCTCAGAGTGAAACTTTCAATCGGACAATGATCTATATCAATAAGCGGGGTAATATTTTTATCATCTCCATTTACTAGCAGTAAACCATTTGAAGGAACTAAATTAATCAGACGTTTAAAGCTAGTTTGAATTTGCTGGAGATCATTAAAGATATCAGAGTGGTCGAACTCAAGATTGTTGATTAACACAACTTCGGGAAGATAATGTAGAAATTTACTGCGCTTATCGAAGAATGCTGTATCGTACTCATCTCCTTCCAAAACTATCCATTCACTATCAGTAAACCGCGCACCCTGAGAAAAATTTTCCGGAATACCTCCAATCAGGTAACTAGGGTTAAACCCATTGCAATCAAGAATCCAAGCGAGCAAAGAAGCGGTCGTTGTCTTGCCATGTGTGCCTGTTATCACAAGTGATCGCTTGCCTTGGATAAACAATTTATTCACTAGTTCCGGAAGCGAGCAATATCTCAGCTTTCGCTCTAACACAGCTTCTACTTCAGGGTTCCCTCGGCTGATGACATTACCGATAACCACTAAATCCGGTGACTTATCCAGATTAGCCTTCCGATATCCTTCACTCACTTCAACTCCTTGCTCAACAAGGAAGTTAGACATCGGTGGATACACTTTCTGATCGGATCCAGTAACGCTTATCCCGCGATTCTTTAATGCCACCGCTACAGAGGCCATGACCGTGCCACAAACACCGATAAAATGAATGGATTTGAAATGTTGAAACATTAGTCGACCAACATCTCCCTAAGAAGATCGTCCACCATCTTTGGATTTGCCTTACCTCGACTAACCTTCATCACTTGCCCTTTGAGAAAGTTTAGAGCTGCATCCTTACCGTCACGAAAATCATCCACTGAAGAGGGATTTGCCGCCACAACCTCCTCACAAAACGCCTTCAATTGAACTGTGTCACTCACCTGTGACAACCCCTTACTCTCAATAATATCTAGTGGAGACACTCCACTCTTGAACATCTCATTAAAAACCTCCTGTGCAATTTTACTGCTAATCTTACCGCTCTCCACCAAATCAACAAGCTCTCCGATTGCAGCAGGAGAAAACGTTAAACCATCTATCGTAGTTCCAGATTCCACGAGTTTAGCTTGCAGGTTGTTAATCACCCAGTTAGCAACTGACTTCGAGTTTTTTACACCTTTTGCTGCTTGCTCAAAATAATCGCCCAGCAAAGGTTCTCTAACAAACACATCTGCACTTTCATGGGGTATTTTATACTGACTCATCATACGCATTTTTCTATCCAACGGCAATTCCACCACGCCCTCTCGAATAGCAGATAACCATTCATCAGAGGGCCGATGAGGCATTAAATCTGGGTCCGGAAAATATCGGTAATCATGCGCATCTTCTTTTGTACGCATACTGTCTGTTACCCCAGCATTATCATCCCACCGCCGTGTTTCCTGTACCAGCATTCCACCTTTTTCCAATACTTCGACCTGCCTTTTAAACTCATAAGTGATTGCACGCCGAATTCCGCTGAAAGAATTCATGTTTTTGATCTCAACTTTTTCCCCCAATTCCGATTGGCCCTTGGGTCTTACACTGATATTAACATCACAACGCACTTGCCCTTTTTCCATATCACAATCACTCACTGCCCCATACTCGAGAATAATTTTAAGTGCATTAAGATAATCATAAGCCATTTCAGCACTATTGATATCAGGCTCCGTAACAATTTCCAGCAACGGCACACCTGCCCGGTTAAAATCTATCCCGCTGTAGTCTGCAAAATGAAAACTCTTCCCCACATCCTCCTCTAGATGAGCTCGATTTATTCGTACTTTCACAATCTCCCCCAAGGATTCAAAATTAACGTAACCATCAACCGTTGAGGGAAAATCCAATTGGGTAAGCTGATAATTTTTAGGATTGTCAGGATAAAAATAATTCTTTCTATCCCATTTTGCATAACCCGGCACACTACAATTTAGGAGAAAACCAGTGAGGGCAGTCTTCCTTAACGCCGCTTCGTTTAAAACGGGTAAAACACCCGGCAGGCCAAGGCAAATAGGACAAATATTGGTATTTGAATCTGATCCGTATTCATTTGCGCAACCACACCACATTTTTGTGCGCGTATTTAGCTGCACATGTGTTTCTAATCCGATAACCAGTTCGTACTCCATTAATCCAAATCCGGCCGTTTCGTGTGCCAATCGGTGGCCTCTTGGTAGACATGAGCTGCTCTAAGTAAATCAGACTCTCCAAAAGGTCTCCCTAGTAATTGCAAACCAATGGGTAATCCTTTCTCTGAGAACCCGCACGGCAAGCTTACACCGCATAAACCGGCAAGATTGCACGATATAGTAAAAATATCGGAAAGATACATTTCCAATGGATCCTTAGCTTTTTCACCAATTTTGAATGCAGGCGTTGGTGTTGTGGGTGTAGCGATAAGGTCAACATGTTCGAATGCTTCCAAAAAATCCTGACGAATTAAGGTCCGAACTTTTTGCGCACGAAGGTAATAGGCATCATAATAACCACTACTCAAAACATACGTTCCAAGAATTATTCTCCGCTTTACTTCATCTCCAAAACCTGCCCCACGGGTTTTACAATTCATCTCTTCAGGATCTTCTCCATAGATTCGAGCCCCATAACGAACCCCCTCAAAACGAGCTAAATTTGCCGAAGCTTCTGCTGTTGCAATAATATAATAAGTCGCAATTGCATACTCTGTATGGGGTAAAGAAATCTCTTTTACTTCCGCACCTAGTTCTTCGAGTTTTGCCACCGCACTCTCTGTTGCAGCCTTAACTTCTGTATCGAGACCATCCACCTGATACTCGCGCGGGAGACCAATTCGCATTCCCTTGAGCTCTCCTGAGAGTGCAGCAGTATAATCAGGGACTGGCTCAGGCACGCTAGTTGAATCCTTATCATCCAACCCAGCAATTACCTGCAACATTATGGCTGCATCTTTAACATCCTTGGTAAACGATCCTATTTGATCCAAGGAGGATGCAAATGCAACGAGCCCATAACGAGACACTCGACCATAGGTAGGCTTTAGCCCAACGCACCCACACAGTGCAGCAGGCTGCCGAATGGAGCCCCCGGTGTCACTTCCCAGTGAAGCTATACACTCATCGGCTGAAACAGCAACAGCGCTACCACCACTTGAACCTCCCGGAATGTAATCAATATCCCATGGATTACGAGATGGGCCAAAAGCTGAATTTTCCGTTGAGCTACCCATCGCAAACTCATCCATGTTGACTCGGCCAAATATAATTGCACCGGCCTCACGCAACTTCTTAATGACAGTAGCATCATAAGGGCTTTCGTAGTTGCCTAAAATCTTACTAGCACAGTTAAGTGGATGATTTTTAACTGCTATTACATCTTTGATAGCTACCGGAACTCCCAGTAAAGGGCCCTCTTGCCCCTCAGAACGTGCCTTATCTGCAATATCAGCCTGAGCCAAAGCGTCCTCTACGTCATAGCTTATGAAGGCATTTAGCTTATCATCAACGGAGTCAATGCGATTCAAGCAAGCCTCCATTATCTGCCTTGAAGTCAATTCACCACCTCGCAGCTTTTCAATAAGCTGATTTATCGTAAGTGAGTGCACCATGGTCATTCGACAATTTTTGGCACTACAAACAATCCATTTGAGCTCTCTGGGGCATTGCGTAATACATCATCACGGCAAAGCGAATCACCAAGCTCGTCCTTCCTCAGCACATTACTCAGGGGGGATGCATGAGCAGTCGGCTCGACATCATCAACATTTAACTCGTTAAGTTTGTCGATATACCCCAAAACCTCGCCTAATTGAGGGGCTAAGCGAACCTCCTCCTCCGGTTTGAGTTCTATCCGAGCAAGTTTAACCAAACGCGAAATATCGATCTCCATATTCAAGCTTCGTTGAATTTGCTGTCAACCAATGCCTGAATCGCGTCAACAGCCATTTCTGCGTCCTCACCTGTCGCCTCAACAACAAGCTTAGTCCCCCTCGAAGCCGCAAGAGTTAACAATGCAATAATACTCTTTCCATTAACGCTATCCTCTCCTTTCCTGACAATTATCTCAGAGCGATAACCATTTGCAGTTTTCACGAAAGCGGCAGCAGGCCTAGCGTGCAAGCCAGTTTGATTTTGAATCAGCAGCTCTCTAGTTACACTGTTTTCATTTTCATTTGACATGACCATGGCTTTAAAAAGTGATCCTCCTCAATTCGGGCAAATTTGACCAGAACTTATTCAGCATCTGCTGCGGACATATGCGCCAGCAAACGTTTGTTCAATTCTTCAGCTGGATTATGGCCTGATCGCTTCAGTTTATTCTGAAACGCCGCAACCTCTATCAATCGCGCCATGTCACGACCTGGCCGAACAGGAATTGTAACATGCGGAACCGAGACACCCAGCACATCCACGGTTGTCTCATCCATACCCAAACGGTCAACCTCTTCCAGTTGATCCCATTCAATTAAGGAGACAATCAGGTCCAACTGTTTTTCGCGCCTGATACTCTTAACCCCAAACATTGCGCCAACATCAATAATACCGATACCCCGAACTTCCATATGGTCGCGTGTAACCCCGGCGCTTGTCCCTATTATGACTCGCCCATCGATAAGCTTAAGCTTCGTCAAATCATCAGCCACTAAACTATATCCTCTTTCGAGCAACGCTAAGACACATTCACTTTTCCCTATACCGCTGGCTCCTTTAATTATTACCCCAACCCCCAAAATATCCACCATGCTTCCGTGTTCCTGACCAGATGGTGCAAATAAATCTTCGAGTGCTAACGTAGCGCGATTAATGAATTTCATAGTGATAAGCGGACTACGAAAAACCGGCACCCCCATCTTTTCTGCCACATCTAAGAATTCTTTATCTGGTTTCAGATTACGTGAAAAGACGACCCCCGGTATTTTTAGACTACAAATATACTCAAAGCGCTTCACCCTCTCATGCTTCGGCAATGACCTAAGATATGTAACCTCAGCCGAACCCACTGCCTGCATTCGTTTATTGGCAAAATACTTCACAAATCCAGCAAGCGCGAGACCTGGACGGTTTACAGTCGGCTCCTTAATCGCACGCTTTAACCCGCCAGCACCTGCCAATAAACGCAAACCCAAGGAGGACGCATTTCTGACATAAAACTCTTCTATCGTTACCTTCGGCACCTTCATCAGATATTAAATTCCGGCCCCAAATATATTTTCCTAGCGTTTGGATCATTCGCTAGTTTTTCTGCATTTCCCTCCAATATCACACGACCTTGGTGAATAAGGTACGCACGATCAACCATTTTTAAAGTTTCTCTTACATTGTGATCGGTGATTAAAATCCCCATGCCTCTCTGTTTAAGCCTGAGAATAATTTTCTGCACCTCATAGACTGCAATTGGATCTACCCCTGCAAACGGTTCATCTAGAAGAAGCAGTTTTGGGCTTGTCACCAGAGACCGAGTAATTTCAAGACGCCTTTTTTCACCACCACTCAGCTGATAAGCTTTATTGTCAGCCACCTTTGTCAGATCAAGTTCATCCAATAAACTCTGCAGTCGAATTTCCCTCTCAGAGCTACTAATATCGCAAGTTTCCAATATTGCCAAAATGTTTTCAGCAACCGTCAACTTCCTAAAAACAGATGGCTCTTGTGTGAGGTACCCAATACCTACTCTAGCGCGTTCGTGCATTGGCTTTCGGGTTATTTCGTTCTTCTCGAATAAAACACATCCTGAATCGGGCCTTACAATTCCAACCACCATATTAAATGTGGTGGTTTTGCCAGCACCATTTGGACCCAGAAGCCCGACAATCTCACCAGGCTGAACATTAATAGAAACATTATCAACAACCCGATGACCGGAATACTCTTTAGATAGACTCTCCGTGGAGAGGAAGTTCATTTGCCATTTGGCTTCTTTTGCGGAGCTTTGACTCCATCACTTTCAAGTACTGCCTGTGTAGCCGATAGTTCACCAGTCTTACGACTATATATGATCGTTCTTCCCAATAAAACACCTTGTTTAGTGAATAGTTTCGGATTTATCGTGAGAGTAAGAATTTCAGTTTTTGCGGTATAGTGGGCGTGCCCTCCGATCGCTCTCGTCTTATCTTTTTTATTTATAATTTCAACATCCCCCTCTGCAATTATGGAACCAACATTTCCGCCTAAACCAACCATAGGCGCTACTTTTGAATCCTTTTTAACCGAAACATTCTCTTTACCTGTGGTTTGCCCTTCCTTTGTGTTCTGCTTTAATGAAGTCGCTTCCTTAGAAACCTCCTTTTTAGAATCAAAATAAATCGTGAGCTTGTTACATAATAAGTCCATCTGAGGGTCAATAACCACCACGTCCCCCTCATAAGTGGCAAAATTCTTAAGCGGATTGAAAGTAAACCGCTCCCCGGTGATGATCGTTTTTTTAACCTGTTTAGAATCAGTTTTGCTGGGTTTTTCCACACCAGACACAACCTGAATCAGGCAAATAGAACAGAAAAGCATGACAAGTTTTGTTCTATTTTTCATTAATCGAAAACCCTTGGTTCATTACTGTTTTAACATTATTACTAATAATCAGAAACCCGGGATTGTGCTGCCACATGAACCCCCGCCCTTCAAGCATTGCCTGTCCGTCCGACCGGTATACTTTCATGGCCCCGCCGGAAGAGGCTATCCGATTGCGTAGGTCAAAAAAACAGGCTGGAGCCTCAATAATCAAGTCTACATTTTTCTTGATACCCTCATATTTGTAGGTCTCCATTCTTGCGCCCTCTACCAAAATCAAACCGTTATTATATGGCACCGCCTTATCCCCTGTCAAAAGAGATACGATTCTTCCGTTTTTGCGGTCATATTCGGGGAATTTGATTTTTTTTTGCACTCCCTGACTAGGAAGCACTTGGCCACCCACCCAGTTCCCCAATAGGATTACAACGATCAGATTCTTACTGCTCACGATATCCATCGGGACACTTCAGTTTTTCTATAATAGTAGGCCATTTACCATATGCAGTAATTATTTTATCACATATTTCCCTTACAGCACCCTGCCCCCCTTCGTTGATAGTAACATATTTTGCAATTTTTTTTATCTCCCGACGAGCATTAGCAACTGCAATCGGCATCCCAACGCGATCCAACACAGCTAAGTCATTAATGTCATCACTCATAAAGCAGGCATCCTTCCAATCAAGTTTCGCTTTTTTTAAAATGGAATCTACAGCGGCTACTTTCGGTTTTGATTTTTGCCATAAATAATCAACCTTTAATTCTTTGGCTCTCGCCGTCGTTGCATCAGATTTCCTATTGGATACCCAGCCCACTGGAATTCCTATGTGCTGCAAAAGCCTTAGCCCCATACCATCCTGAACATTAAATTGCTTATATTCATTGCTACCGTTCATAAAAACCGTGGCATTTGTGAGAACCCCATCAACATCGGTAAGGAATATTTTCACGCACTTGAACTGCGCGGCTGTAGCTTTCTGCATCACTTCAAGGCTTTATGAATTTTCAACAACTGTTGTAAGAGTCGCCTCATTTTATTCAGCGGAATCATGTTAGGTCCATCGCTCCAAGCTTTTTCCGGAGTCGGATGAGTTTCTATAAACAACCCGTTCACCCCTGCCGCTACTGCTGCTCGAGCCAACACAGGAGCAAACTCACCGTTCCCCCCGGATTTGTCCCCTCGCCCTCCGGGCATTTGAACTGAATGTGTTGCATCAAAAACCACCGGATACCCCGACTGCTTCATGACTGGAATCGAACGCATATCCGAAACAAGATTATTATAACCAAAAGTTGTACCACGTTCGGTTACCAGCACCATCTTGCCTCCGGCTGATTCAGCCTTTAACACAACCTGACTCATTTCCTGAGGCGAGAGAAACTGTCCCTTCTTTAAATTAACGATGGCTGGTGTTTTAACTGCCGCAGTAATTAGATCTGTCTGCCTACAAAGAAATGCTGGAATTTGTATTATATCAACAACTTCTGCAGCAGAAGTAGATTGCGCGGCATCATGAACATCTGTCAAAATAGGCACTCCAACTTTTTCTCGAACCGTCTTAAGGATACGCAACCCCTCCTTCAACCCTGGACCCCGGCGGCTTTTTCCAGAAGTGCGGTTCGCCTTATCGTAACTAGCTTTAAAAACGTACGTAACCCCCAATTGGTCACATGCCTTGCTTAGTGTGCGTGCCACTTTTAAGCACAAGCTCTCGCTTTCAATTACACACGGTCCCGCAATGAGAAACAAATTGTTGCTATTGCTCAACTTACGCCAAAGCTGACGTCTAGTAATCGCCACGAACCACCATTAGCAGCACCACAGGCAAAAGTAAATGTTCGACCATTTTTGGGACTAGTATAAATCATCACTCAAATAGCAAACCCCACCAAAAACTCATAGATATGGTTAAAAAATATGTAACTAATCGGTAAATTCAGTTATGATATTTACACTGTGCGGCACGCATTAACACTCCTCATAATTTGCTCCCTAAACGGGATAGCTGCGCCAAAGCACTGGGCTTACAAAGCTCCAAAGCGGCCTGCAATTCCCAAAATTGAATCTGAATGGCCGCGAAACCCCATTGATTACTTCATTCTAGCCAAACAACAGCAGAGTCAACTAAAACCCTCACCTCCGGCCAAAGCCACTCAATTATTGAGACGGGTGCACTTGGACTTAATCGGTCTTCCCCCAAAGCCGGAGACTGTGGAGCAATTTCTTAAAAACCCAAGCGATCACACCTATGAAAAAATCGTGAACAATCTACTAAAATCCAAACGCTATGGTGAACGCTGGGCGCGACCGTGGCTTGATCTCGCTCGATATGCCGATAGCAATGGCTTCCAAGCCGACCAACTTCGAGATAGCTGGGCTTACCGAGACTGGGTGATTGATGCATTCAACAGTAATAAGGGTTTCGATGAATTTGTCATCGAGCAGATCGCTGGGGACATGCTACCTAACGCCACCGACTCTCAGCGCATAGCCACAGGCTTCCATCGGACGCCCACCTGCAATATCGAAGCTGGAGTACATCCCGAAGAGAATAGAGTTAATCAAGTGATGGACCGAGTTAACACAACTGGCACTGTCTTTCTGGGCACCACACTCGAATGCGCCCAGTGTCACGACCATAAATATGACCCCTTCACAATAAAGGATTATTATTCAATTTTTGCATTCTTCAACAACACCCCTTTAGAGGTAAAACAGCAAGGCGACGGAGTAACCTGGAATTTTTACGGGCCAACTATGGAACTACCCATTTCCGACGGACAACAAAAGGCACTCGACACACTCAACGCCCAGAAAAAGCAGCTCGATCGACAAATCGCAAAATTAAAAAACGATTCTGCTGCACAACAAACCGAATGGGAAAAAGCAATGCTAAGCGCCCTCCAAAACGTACCCGTTTGGAGCGTTCTCGGCATCAAGCATTTTAGCGCCACCGGCAATCCTATACATAAGCAGCAACCAGATGGCAGCGTAGTCGTAAGTGGCCCCAACCCTGATAAGAGCACCTACACCATACGCGTCAGCACGAACCTTAAGCAGATAACCGCTGTACGTTTAGAAGCACTCACTCACCCGTCCATGCACAAAGGCGGCCCGGGCCGCAACAAATCGCCGAAGGAAAACCCCAATTTCATCGTCAATGAGTTCGAACTCAAGGTTGACGGCGAAAAAATAAAATTCAACAACGCCTCTGCTTCATTTAACCAGACGCGTTGGCATGTCAACGGCAGTATCGACGACAATCTCACCACTGGTTGGGCCATAAATCCCGAATTCGGAAAACCCGCTACGGCCATTTACAAACTAGCAAAGCCGTTAGTTATAAAACCCGGCGTGCCCATCGAGTTTTCCATTGCTCAAACCTACGGCGGCGGCCGGACCATTGGCCGCCCACGCCTCTTGGCAATGAACGGCGATCCCCGCGCGATCAATTTTCCTTCCAACATAACCGCGATCCTTAAAAAGACCAAACGCTCTCGACAGGAGGCCAAACAATTGGCCGATTATTACCTGAAGGAAAACCCGCAACTGAAAACCACTGAGACAGAGCTCGCCGCCACCATCAAGAAAATCGCCAATATCAAACCGCCCACCACCCTCGTCATGGTCGAGCAGAAAAAACCACGCGAAACTTACATTATGACTCGAGGTGAATATCTTAGCCCCGGGGCAAGCGTAACCCCTTCCACCCCGCCGACTCTTCATCCCATGAAAAAAAACCTGCCCCGAAACCGACTCGGCTTTGCCCAATGGTTAATTGACCCAGCCAATCCATTACTGAGCCGAGTAACTGTAAATCGCTGGTGGGCAGAATTTATGGGTAAAGGAATAGTAACAACCGAGGAAGATCTTGGCACACAATCAGCCCCCCCGTCTCACCCGGATTTACTTGACTGGTTAGCCGTAGAACTTATCGAACGCGGTTGGTCTATGCGCCACATACACAAGCTGATTGTAATGAGCTCTACCTATCGGCAAACCTCAAATACATCAGCCTCTCGCAGGTTAATTGATCCCTCCAACACATGGATAACTCGTACCCCACGCATACGCATGAGTGCTGAAATGGTCCGCGATAACGCACTTGAAATTTCCGGTCTGCTTAGCACAAAAATGCATGGACCACCGATTTACCCACCTCAGCCAAGCGGAATTTGGAGACACGTTGGCAGAAACGCGCCGAAATATATAGCCGCAACCAACGAAGACCGTTTCCGCAGAGGAGTTTACGTCGTTTGGAGACGAGGCGCACCTTACGTAAGTTTTATGAATTTCGATGCACCAGACCGCGGTTCATGTGTCGTTCGCCGACCCCGAACAAACACACCCCTCCAAGCGCTTACTCTTCTCAACGACCAAGCATACGTGGAGATGGCTATAGCATTTGCTGAACGCATAATCGAACACAATTCTGCAACCACTGAAGAACGTATTAATTTTGCATACCTAACAGCGCTCTCTAGAAACCCACAGCCCGCTGAGATTAGATTCCTCAAACCAATAATCCAGCGGCAGCTAATCCGTTTTAAAAATAATCCAAAAACCGCCAATGAACTGATAAAAGGCATAGAAGGCTGGAAGCCTTCGGAAAAAACTAAAATTCCTGAACTAGCTGCTTGGTTCTACATCACTAACATTTTATTAAACCTTGACGAGACTATCACTAAGAACTGAGATGGACTTATCACAAAAATATTATGTTAATGAATCTCGGCGAGAGTTTCTCAAATCAAGTGGTCTTGGAATTGGCGCACTTGGCATGGGCAGCGTCCTCAATAATAATCTTTTCGCCGCTAAAAATGCTCAACCACACTTTCGGCCTACAGCTAAAAGCATCATTTACCTACACATGGTGGGCGCCCCATCACAACTCGATCTTTTCTCTTACAAACCAGAACTATCGAAACGCAATGGCCAGAAATGCCCTGATAATATGTTTAAAGGTAAACGTCTTGCCTTTATCCGCCAACACCCGTTACTGCTCGGCAGCCGCTTTAAATTTAACCAACACGGCAAGAGCGGTTTAACCCTTTGCGAACACCTGCCGCACCTTGGCTCGGTAGCAGATGATCTATGCCTCGTTCAATCAATCCGCACAGAACATTTCAACCACGCTCCTGCGCAACTTTTTATGCACACGGGTTTTGGGCGTTTTGGTCGCCCCGGAATTGGTTCATGGATTAATTACGGGCTTGGCTCAGAAAACCATGACTTACCTGGATACGTAGTCATGATTACTGGTAGTGTGGCTGGTGCCGGCAACAGCCTTTGGGGTAGCGGCTTTCTACCAACCATACATCAAGGTATCGAATTTCGCAGCAACGGCGACCCAGTCATGTTCCTCTCCAACCCTAAGGGCATCGACCGCAAAGACCGACGTGAGATTGTGGATGGCATTAATTTCCTGAACCAACAATCATTTGGTGTAGTTGGTGACCCGGAAATTAACACTCGCATCGCCCAGTACGAGATGGCATTTCGCATGCAAGCCAGCGTACCAGAACTTATGGACACCTCTGGCGAATCCAAAGCAACCCATCAAATGTATGGCACACAACCCGGTAGACCGAGCTTCGCAAACAACTGCTTACTGGCCAGAAGACTTGTGGAACGTGGCGTACGTGTCGTACAACTTTTTGACCAGGGCTGGGATCATCACAGCAGCGTTTTCAATAATATACCGCGAAAAGCAAAGCAAATCGACCAACCAGTAGCAGCTCTGATTAAGGATCTAAAACAGCGTGGACTACTAGACCAGACACTCATCGTATTAGGCGGAGAGTTCGGCCGCACTCCTATGCTTCAAGGGAAAAGCAACAATGGAACGGGGGGAAACGTAGGTCGTGATCATCATAAAGAAGGCTTTAGCATGATGCTTACAGGCGGAGGGATAAAAGGTGGCTTAAGCTATGGCGACACCGATGAATTAGGATACCAAGCGGTGGATCATCCAGTGCATCTTCACGACATCAACGCAACCATCCTCCATCTAATGGGCGTAAACCATGAAAATTTGACTTACCGCTATCAAGGCAGAGACTTCCGTTTAACAGATGTCCACGGCCACGTTCAGGACGGAATGATTGGCTAAACACTAGTCCAAAGGCCTAATCACTGAAAGAAGAACGACTTATCGGCGCTCCCCAGCTCGCGGACGGCCATACCCAGATCTAGAAGGATTGAACTGATACCCTCCCATACTGTTGAAAGGGCGGAATTTACCTATGTTCTTTTCAATTCCGCCGCTAGGATCACCACCCATGGGACCACCGCCACCAGGACCCATGCCGCCGCCTGAACCACCACCGGGGTACCCACCACCTGGACCACCTGGGCCCATGCCGCCGCCACCATTTTGACCGCCACCATTTTGACCGCCACCATTTTGACCGCCACCCCCACCAAGTTGAGGCGTTTGGAGTCCGAGCTGCTGCAGAGTTCTTGAATTCAAATTCAATTGAAATGTTTGAGTTACGGTACCTGCAAATTTTTTGTCTTGCTGAAAAAACATAATGCCTTGATCCATGACTACGTACTGAATCGGATGATCAAACGACATTGTTACAATATCCAATATTTGCTTTGCAGTCATGTTGACCATGGGACTACCCAAACCGTCCACTTTGACTACTTCAGGGTCGAAGGCTCCCTTCATTGCCGAGCCTCCACCACCGGCACCTCCACCGAAACCAGGACCCCCGAGCCCAGGACCACCGAGTCCAGGACCACCGAGACCAGGCTCTCCCATACCAGGACCACCGAGACCAGGCTCTCCCATACCAGGACCACCGAGACCGGGCTCTCCCATACCAGGACCACCGAGACCAGGCTCTCCCATGCCTCCACCACCTATCGGCAAACCGGTAACTGGATCTATATTTGGCACTCCAGCTCCACCCCCGCCTCCAGTAGGTAGACCTGTGACCGGATCAATGCCCATCCCTCCACCACCAGAGCCTCCTCCACCACCACCAGGCTTAGATGTTACTGCCGCCCCACCTGGATCGATGAAAGGATTAACCGCGAGATTAAATCCCTGCTTTGATGGATCAGACTCACGAAAAAGATTACTCAGACGCTCAATAGTTTCTTTCATGGTCATACTGTCCAATGGGTCAACGTACGGAATAATTATATTACGCAGTTTAACTTTTATTAAGTCGCGAGTCCGAACACGCTTAGCCCCTTTACCCGATGATAAATCAGGAACCCCGTTGTAATATGCCCTCGCCATAAAACCGTTACCCATAAGCAAACTCAAAGCCATATCCGGAGACATCGCACCCATAGCTGGAGTC
>CACDBG010000033.1 GCA_902551155.1 uncultured Verrucomicrobiota bacterium
CCTGCATGTCGCCGAGAAGGAAAATAAACCTGAGGTGGTCATTCTTGCAGATGTTTCTGGGAGTATGAAAACGCGAGATGTTGTCTTGGGTGCGAGTGAGGTGGTTAAGCGTGAAGATTGGCTTAAAGAGCAATTAAAAACTAACTTCTGGGAGTCTTTATCCGGGCAGGCGAATGTCACCGTTCAGGATTTTGGTATGTCTGTGACAAATGCTGAAACCTCAATAGGTGATGGGACTGATATATACCAAGCTTTGGATTCGCAAAGGGCGAATCGGAAAAACCTTAAAGCAATATTAATGATCAGTGATGGGGATTGGAATTATGGAGATCCTCCTCGACAGGCGGCTATGAAGCTGGGAGCTGAAGAAGTTCCTGTTTTTACTTTGACTGTTGGTAGTCAACAGGCTCAGAAGGATTTAGTTTTGGAATCGGTAAATCCTCCAAAGTTCGGCCTGTTGGGTGAACAGATATCCATCCCCTTTAAGGTAAGGAGTTTTATTGCTGAGCCTATTCGCACGCAAGTTGTATTGGCTAGCCGGAGAGGGCCTTCAGTTTCCATCGCCAAGCCGATATCCATCCCGGCATATGGCCAAGTGAGTGATGCCATTGTATGGGCGCCTCGTGAGCTTGGGGATTACACCTTAACATTAAGTCTTCCTATTTGGGCGCGTGGAAAGGAAAAGGAGTTGATTGAGGATAATAACGCGCAAACTTTTCATCTATCAATCCGGACCGAAAAACTGAATGTTCTGGTGATAGAATCTTATCCCCGATGGGAATACCGGTATCTGCGTAATGCTCTGACACGGGATCCGGGAGTAGACGTAAGTGTTTTGTTACTGCATCCGGAGCTCGGGCCCGGTGCTGGACTCAATTACATTCAAAAATTTCCTGAAACGCGTGAACAGTTGGCGAAGTTCGATGTGGTTTTTCTGGGGGATATCGGGATTGGGGAAGATCAACTGACAAGTGAGCAGTGTGATTTACTGCGAGGTCTAGTTAATCAGCAAGGTAGCGGGCTTGTTTTCATGCCCGGACAATATGGAAGGCAGATTTCTTTGATGGAACACCCTTTGGGTGATCTAATTCCTGTGACCTATAATGATGATAAAAACGAAGATGGGACATTCGGCAACTGGATGCCGAGTGAAGCAAGTTTTAAACTTAGTAGCAGCGGTAAGGGCCATTTTCTTACAATGCTTGCTTCTGATGAAGGTCTTAATGAGGCAATCTGGAAAAACCTTCCCGGTTTCTTTTGGTGCTCGGGGGTTGCGCGTGCTCGTCCCGGGGCGCAAGTTTTAGCAACTCACTCCAGTATGCGAACTTCTTCGGGTTACCTTCCGGTTTTAGCAATTAGGCCTTGGGGAAACGGTGAAGTTCTTTTTATGGGTACCGATGCTGCCTGGCGGTGGCGCCGTGGTGTGGAAGATACATATCACTATCGGTTTTGGGGCCAGGTAGTCCGTTGGATGGCCCACAAGCGGAAGATGGCACAAGGTCAGGGAATGCGTCTCACCTACAGCCCTGAAAACCCAAAGGCTGGCGATGAGGTTTATTTGCAGGCAACTTTGCTCGATTTGTCAGGAGGAGAATCAAACACTACTCTTAGAGCTGAGCTCAAAGAACCCGATGGAAAGACCCGTAACGTTGAATTTACGGCCATGGAGGGAGGTTGGGGTGTTTTTCAGACGCGCCTGAAGGTGGATTTTGGTGGGACGCACGCCATGACCATTTATAATCCAAATGGGGGGCAAAAACTCGAAACTGAAATCAATGTGCAGAAAGTGACGCTGGAACAATTGGGGCAACCTGCAAATTTACAGGTAATGCGTGAAATTGCTGAGAGGAGTGGTGGCGAATCTGGAGGTCTACCTGATTTGAATAAGTTAATAGGGGCAATATCCCTAGTCGCTGAAAACGAGGATGAATTAGAGCGTGAACTTCTATGGAGTAACCCATGGTGGGGAGGCCTGATCGTATTCCTTCTTGCGATTTATTGGGTATCGCGTAAGGTACTTGGGCTGATTTAAGGGGATAAAAAAATGGCAAAAGCTAATGGCTTTCAGGTTGATTTACCGAAAAACCTCCGACGCAAGCTTGCATCTTTGGAGCGCAAGCTGTTTGTCGTTGATTTAGCTATTGCCCTAAGTGGAATCATAGCTGGGCTTGTGATCAGTTGGATGCTGCTTTACTTTTCTGATCGTTTTTGGGCAACCCCGTTTCTTTTACGGCTCGCGTTCACGTTAGCTGGGATAGGAGTGGCAACCTTGTTCGTCTGGCCTTGGGTAAGTCACTGGATATTTAACCGAAGGGACAGTCGGGTTTTAGCTGCGATCGTTCAACAGAGGCATCGTAAGCTTGGTGATAGGTTGGTCAGTGCTGTGGAGCTAACTGACCTTGAGCAACGTCCGGAGGATGTTTCTGAGGCCTTATGCCGGGCGGCTATCGAGCAAATTGACCGTGAATCAGAAAGCTATTCGTTCAATGAAGCAGTCGCGACTCGCAAGCCCATGATTCGCTCGCTTTTTGCAATCCTCGTTTTATTTCTATTGAGTTTAACCGTTGATTATACGCCTGATGCTAGTGCTAGTGTACTTAAAAGGTGGGCGTTAACTTCTGAAGAGCGTTACACTTTTATTGAGAAAGGAGATCTTAGGGTTGATGGCAGGGCCGCGGTTAACGGGGTCTTTTATGTGCCGAGGGGAGAAGAGTTCATTCTAAAATCAAAATACGCTTTTGCAGATTACCAGACGGGACGACCTTTTTGGCAAGTGCTGGAGGGTAAATGGGCTGAAGCGAGTGGTTCAGCGGGACGGGCCGATGAGTTTCTCCGCGCCAATCTTAATGTTAGTACTGATCTCAAAAATACGTTCGAGGCGGTTGTGCCTGATCCATCTTTGGCGGTCCTTGGATCGGGTAAGTCGCAAAGTGTGGCTAAGATGAATGGGGAGAGTGTTGAATATAATCTTCCAGGCCGAACCAAGAAGTTAGAGTTATCCCTCAGGCTTGGCGATGTTCGGGCAGGCGTTTCCATTGAGCCAGTGGCAAGGCCTGCACTCGATACAGCAAAAGCGACGATTGAGTATCCGGCATATTTGAAATATGAAAAATCTGTAACCGAAGTTCATGGGGCGGAGTTTCCTTATCTGGAGGGAAGTCGAGTTGAGTTTTCTGGGGCAACCACGCGCGCATTGAATCAAGCCAAACTAAAACCTGTGAGATCTATCGGGGGCGAGATAAAGGCGGAAGAACTTGCGGTGGATGGTGAAAATTTCAAAAGTACATTAATAGATTTGGACGATTATCGGGAACTGCAGTTTGAGTGGCAGGATGTTCTCGGAATCGATGGTTTGCGCGCGTGGAAATTGACATTGGATCGTCAGTCAGACAACCCGCCTCACAAAGTTGATTGCCCGGGGCAGGCACCTGTTATCGCAATTTTAAAAGAGGAGGTCGTCGATATACGTATGTTGGCAGAGGATGATTACGGATTGAGGCAGCTTTCGGCAGAATGGGAGGCCTATAACCGCGGTGGGACAAACGTAGTTAAACAGGGTCAAACTGTGCTGCGTGATTTTGAGCCGCAAATTCTTTCGGGAGAGTCTACTTATTTATTTGACCCGCGCAAGCTGGGCTTAAATGAAGGCATGGCTGTTAATCTTTACGCGGTTGGTAGAGATTATTATCGAACTGACCGTAAGCGCCGCTCGCTGCCTTTCCAGATATATATTCTGAGCCCTGAGGAGCACGCTCAAATTATTCAGCAAAATTTTGAGAGTATAATGGCTGAATTGGATGAAATGGTTCGGCGGCAGGAGAACCTTTTAGAGGAGACTCGTGACACCCAAGATTTGGACGCTGAGGAGCTGAACAGTGATCAGACAGAAAAACAAATCGGAAGACAGGAGCAAGCGCAAAAGAACATAGCGAATAAAATGCGTGAGCTCTCTGAGGATTTGAAGGAGCTTTCTAAAGAGGCTCTGAAAAATAAAGAAATGGACCCTCAGGATTTGGCTAAGATGACGAAGGCTCAGCAGGAAATGAAAAATCTGGCCGAACAGGAGATGCAGCAAGCCCAGCAGGCTTTACAGCAAGCTCAACAGAACCAGCAGGAGCGACAAGAGAACTTAGAGGAAGCTGAGCAGCAGGAAAAAGAGGCCCTTGATAAAATGAAAGAGATGCAACAAGAGGGCAGTCAAAATGCGCAGGATATGTACGCTAATACATTGGTGTTACGCTTAAGAAAGTTGGCAGAGTTTGAAGAGGAAATTGCCAGAAACTTTACCGAAAATTTAGTGAACCTCATTGGAAGGATAACCAATCAGCTGCCAGAAAAGCTCAGAATGTTGGTAAATGACGCTTACGCAAACCAGACAATAAATAGCCTTAAGGCGGCTGAGCTTCAGGTCGAAATAGCTCGCTTTTACGATGCGACACAAAATGAGAAATTTGGGGAAGTAACCAAACTGATGGCTGAGGCCCGTCCCTCAGAAAAGATGGATGCACATGCCGATTTGATTCGTCGTAACCAGACTGGAAAGGTGATTCAAGGTGCTCAGGGATTGGCCGAACAGTTTAAAAAATGGGCTGATATATTGGAGCCAAAGCAGGACGGAGGTGGGGGCGAGGGAGAAGGTGGCGGTGAGCCAGACGAAGATTTGATTGAGCGGATGAAGGAGCTTCTAAGGTTACGTCAGGCGGAGATGAAATTGAGGGAGCAGACTCAGCAGCTTGAATCTGAGTATTCCACGAGAAAAAAGGAGCAGCTCGAAGAAGATACGTTCGATCTGCGTTTCAGGCAGTTGATGTTGATGGGGGATTTACAGCTAGAGATGGATAAGCGAGGTGAAGGCGAGTTTTTGGGCGCTGCGCGCTACCGCATGAGGGATGCTGAAGATGAATTGAACTTGCCGGGTGATCCTGAAGGATTAATGGAAGCTTATAAGTGGGCTTTAGTGGCTAAGGCCAAGTCTGGTGAGGATTTGGAAAAATTAAAAGACATTGAAAAAACAATTAAAGGTATTGGCGTTCATTTGGGCGATAAACAGAAAAAGAATGCACAAGTACGTGCAGAGAAAATTTTAGAACAGAAATAATAACTAGAAAGGGAACTGATATTATGAAAATTAAAATTACCGGATTGTTTATTTTCCTTTGTGCAACCTTGTTTGCTGGTGAAGGTTGGTTAACGAACCTTGAAAAAGCACAAGCGCAGGCTAAGGCGGAAAATAAATTAGTTTTATTGGAGTTTACTGGCTCGGACTGGTGCCCGCCGTGTAAAGCTTTAAAGAAATATGTTTTCGATAACGATAAATTTAAGGCGTACGCTAAAAAGAATCTGATACTAGTGGAGCTAGATTTTCCGCGTGATAAGTCCAAGATTACTGAGAAACAAATGGCTTATAATCAGGCCAAATTAAAAAAGTTTGGGGTAAGAGGTTATCCGACTGTGTTTTTACTGGATGCTTCAGGCAAAGAGTTGATGAAAAAGGTTGGGGGTAGTCGGGATGTTGACAGTTACATAGAATCCCTAAAAAAGGCGAATAAGTCGGGCGTAAATGGCGAGGCGGGTTCAGTTGAAACAGAAACAGATGAGTTAGCGGATCTTTTAGCCTCAGCTCGTAAAAAGTATTTGATCGGTGAAGAAGCTGAAGCAATTGATAAGGCTCGTGAGGTAGCTAAAATGGGTTCTCTTGAAGCAAGTGCCTTAGTGGCAAAGTGGATGTTGGAAAGAAATGCCCCTAAAATAGCTAATGGGGCAGAGAAATCGCTAAAAGAAGCTCAAAAATCTGAAACCGACGCGATTCACATGATTGAACAGGAGATCGCTTCTATTCTTTCACAGTGTCAAGCAAGTCAGGCATCGGGGGAGATGACTCCAGAGCAAATGCAAATGATGATGATGATGATGCAGATGATGGAAGCCATGGGGATGAAACCCGGTCAAAAACCCGGCCAACAGCCAGGTATGAATAATTCTGGAGGTACGACAAATAAGAAGAATGAGTTAACTCCTGGGAATCCTGCTGGAGGAGGGGTTAACCCTGATAATAAGATACAAAAACTGGCAGGTCGCAATACTCAGTTGCCTAAAGAATTCCAAGGACAGTTAAAGGGCTTTTTCAAAGGAGTTGATCAATTGAGGAAGAGTAATTGATGGTGCGGCTTTTCGTCATAATACTTTTTATCTCAAGTCCTTTGCCATGGGCGTGGGCTCAGGGCATTTTTGAAGGTCCTACTCAGTTTATTCCAGTTGAAGTGGACCGGATGTATGTTAAGGGAATTAATTTCCTGCGGGATCATCAAAACAAGGATGGAACCTTTACCTCGCCAGGGCGGTCGGATACTTATGGAAAGCAGCCAGGGGTGGTTGGCTTGGTTGTGATTTCAATGATGGCCCATGGAGATGATCCTAATAGGGGGCCTTATGCTTTGGCGATACGTCGCGCATTAGATTTTATAGTTAAAAGTCAGAATAAATCGACGGGATATATAGGTAGTTCTATGTATAACCATGGGTTTGCTACACTTGCCTTGGCAGAGGCATACGGGCAGGTAAATGACAATCGACTAGGGACAGCACTTAAAAAAGCAACCGATCTTATTTTAAATGCTCAGAAGCGTAGTCGAGCGGGAGGATGGAGGTATTCGCCCGAAAGCAGTGATGCTGACACCACCGTTTCAGGTGCCCAGTTTGTTGCATTGATGGCCGCCCGTAATGCGGGGTTAGCTGTGCCACAGGAATCCTTGGAAAAAGCCTTAAGGTATCTCATTAGTTGCCAATCCTCCGATGGTGGGGTTGGCTATACCAGCGCTTCGAGTGGCAATGGTCCGCGAACGGCAATTGCAGCTTTATGTTTTGCCCTTGCTAAAAAGAAAGAAAGCGAACGGTTTAAAGCTGCCATGGGGTTTTTGGCTAATGTAGGCCCCAGTGGCGGTTATGATCATTATTATCACTATTTCCTATACTATGCTGCCCAGACATATTTTCACGCCTCAGGACCCCAAAACCCCCGACTGTGGCAGGAATGGAATGCTGAGAATATTAAGCGTCTTTTGGAAACCCAACAGGAAGATGGGAGATGGGATAGTAATTTTGGCGGTAGCTTTGCCACCGCAGCCTCCCTCCTGTCTCTGGCCTTAAACTATCGTTACCTGCCAATTTATGAACGTTAGATTATTGTCACTGTTATTTTCGTTTATCATTTCATTGTCCTTAAACGCGGAGGATAAGCTGTTGGCGTTAGATGAGGTAAGTCCCTCTAAGTCGCATGATGTTTCAAGGAGCAGTGAACCATCGCAGCCCGTAGAAAAAAAATCTGAGAAACGTCCTGATCGGTTGAAGTTCTTAAATGGGGATTCAATTTCCGGACAATTTCGTGGGATTACAGATGGGTATTTGCTGTGGCGTCATCCTTCTTTTTCAGAACCGGTCCAAGTCGTCGCCAAGGATGTTTCCTCAATACAGCTTGAGACTGCTCAATCAATCGGTTCAGGGCCTGAAGATTGTGTGGTCTCACTTGTAAGTGGAGGACGTTTGAATGGTAAACTCACGGGTTTAAGTGAAACTGTTTTAACTCTTGATACTTGGTATGGGGGGGAGCTCAAGATTTCCAGAAAATTTGTTCGGTCAATTGAGCCAGGAATTAAACCAGAAAGAGTGATTTATGAGGGGCCCCAAGATGGTCCCGACGGATGGATGACAGGTAATCGTAATACGGGGCAGGCACTTAAGCTTATGGCTGGTAAAAATAAAAACAATGCAGAGGTAGGAGGCGATAAGCAGCGGGCCTTGGCGGTGTTGGGGTTGGTGCGTGGGGTTGGGAGAGTCAAGGTAGGTGCCGCAGCGAATCAAGGGGCTTGGAGGTATGCTAACAACGCCTTTATATGTGCTAGCAGCGGGCCTATTCTGGGTCGTAAAGATTTAGATTTGCCAGAGCGTTGTGCTTTGCATTTTGATTTACAGTGGACAGGATATTTCAACCTAGGGGTAAATATTTTTGCTGATCAAATAAATAATGAGTACTCGGGCAATAGCTATAGTCTTCGGATTGATCAGAATAATGTCTATCTATACCGAATCCAGAATGGCAGCACATCGAATTTAGGTAATATTCCATCACAGTTGTCTGGGAAGAAAAAATGCAAAATAACCATGTTCGTCAACAAAGAGTCTAAACAAATTGCAGTTGCAGTTAACGGCAGGTTAATTCGTAAGTGGGATGATTCGAGGCCCTTTGCTGGCAAAGGAAAAGGTTTGCTTTTCACCTCAAGAAACAACAGTGCAATGCGTCTTGGAGACATTCGTATTACCGAGTGGAATGGCAGTTTACCTGAAAGTGATTCGGCCAAACTTGGTAATGGAAAGGAAGATTTTGTGATTTTTTCCAATAAAGATAGTATCTCAGGGAAAGCCAAACGTATAGACGGAGATAAGTTAATCTTTACGACTAATTTTGGTGATGTGCCTTTACCGGTCTCCAATATGCGTACGTTAATTTTTAATAACCAGGCAAAGTCTCCAACCCCAAAGGATGAAGAAGTTCAAATCCTGATGGCTAAAGGCGGACGATTAAATGCAGAGTTGCTAGCCTGGGGGGATAAAACGGTTAAGGTTAAGAGTCCTGTTTTCGGGGAGGCAGTCCTTAATCAGGCAGTTTTTGAGAAGCTTGACTTTAACCTGAATCAACCGCGTAAAGAAGATGATGGAGGCTTGTTTGGCCCATGAAGAACGTTATATTTTTAAAATTTTTGCTGTGTCTTAGCGTTTCTGTTTCACAAGCACAGATAATAATCAAAGGAACTCGAACACCTTCGGTATCAACTAATCGCCCAGGTATTATTGTGCCTGGCCCTGACGGGGGAGTTATTGCTGTTCAGCAACCTCAGATTATTGAGTTACTTGACGGGGATACCCTTAAAGGTACTTTTGTGGACTATGACTCTGAAACAGGGGCCAAATGGCGTCATTCAGCCGCAAAAGATGACATTGAGTTTTTGGCTGACAGTCTGTCTAAAATTCAGCTTTTTCCGCGGTTGCAGCAACTGGATTCGGCGCAAAAAACAAAAATTGATTTGGTAACAGGGCAGGTCCTCTCGGGCGAAGTTTTGGAGTTGAATGACAAGCACCTAATTCTTAATGCATGGTATAGTCGAAACAGTCTTAGAATACCCCGTGATAATATTATGGCTATTCGTCCGGCTTCAGAGGAGACGAGCTTGATCTATGAGGGTCCGACAGGAATGGAAAAATGGAAGACTAAAAGCGGCAAAACAGGAAACGTGCTGCAAGATCGTGTAGTTCCTCAGCAACTATTTAAAGGAGGGGTTCCGTTTCCCGTCAGACCTAGAAATCCTGGTAATGTTGGAGGTGGAATTGGCCTCTCTGGTTGGAAATATAATGATAAGGCATTTCATGGTTCCAGTTCAGGCTCATTGATCGGCCGAAAGTTGGATTTAGGTGAAAGTGTGAATTTGGAATTTAATCTGGGCTGGCAAGGTAATTTCAACCTAGGTATTGGGTTATTTGCTGATCAGCTTGACGCGTATAGTGGTAATTCATATATGGTAGGAATAAGCTCTAGCAGTTGTTACCTGACTCGCATGGTTGATAGTGTCCAAAATAATCTTGGGCAACAGAGCTTCCAGGATCTACGGGGCAAATCAAAGGCGAGAATCTCAGTTCGGATCAACAAATCTGATAGTTCAATGGCGGTTATTATTAATGATCGTGTAATAAAACAGTGGGAGGATAATGCGGGATTTGCTGGGAAAGGGGAGAATCTAATGTTTGTTCTTCTTCAAAATTCAAACCTTAAGGTTAGTAACATCCGTGTTACTCGGTGGGATGGTAAGCTTCCTTCGGCTAGCAATGATGAAGAGAAAGAGAATAAGGATATTTTAACAACGAGTAATTCGACTAATCTTTCGGGCAAACTTCTTGGTGTTCGAGAGGGCAAGGTGATTTTTAAGGCAAGTTTTGCTCCAACCCCTTTGGAGATTACCATGGATACGGTTACCAAGATACAACTTGCAGGCGCTAAATTAGAAAAACCCAAGTTGGGCCTTGGGGATGTACGCGTTACTTTTACTGATGGAGGGCAGTTTACATTTTTGTTGGAAAAATGGGGAGCAGATCGAGTATTAGGATTGAGTTCGGTGTTGGGTCGATTGGAATTTCAGCCGAGTGCTTTTTCGGAACTCGAATTTAATCTTACTAAAAAAGAAGGTGAGGGGATGGGGGATGGATTCGAGGATTTCGAATAACCTCCGCCCTGTGAATAGTCAGCCAACAATTCTGCATAACTGTTACTTGTGTAACAATCAGAAGGTGGATTAGTTGGAAGTTAAGAATCTCATGACATTAGACACTCAAGAAAGACTCCCTGTAAATCCTATCACACCCAGTTCATCCCGGCTCTCTAGTGACGAGCTTAACGTTCTGGAGAAGCTAGGTCAGGATGTGGTGACGATTAATTTGGACATCACCCTGAAACCGGTTACGTGGATTGCGCTTCAAAAATACGCATTGAAAAATGATTGCAGCCTTTCTGCAGCTCTCGAAAATGGATTAGAAGCGTCTGATGATGTTGCTTCAAGCATAAATATAAGGCAGTCTGAGCGCTAGTTGCTGTCTTATACCCGATTGATACTGAGCCGAGATGGTGGAATTGGTAGACACGTCGGACTTAAAATCCGATTGCCTTTAAAAGCAGTGCGGGTTCGAGTCCCGCTCTCGGTACCAATATTTAATGACTGTAGAACAAAGATTATCAGAGTTAAAAATTTCTTTGCCTCCCGCGCCTAAGGCAGGTGGGATTTATCAGTCAGTTTTAATTAGGGAAAATTTTGCTTATGTTTCTGGTCATGGTCCCATGCGGGATGATTATTCATATATAACCGGAAAGGTGGGAGCGGATCTAAACACAGACGAAGCGAAGTTTGCCGCCCGACAGACAGGGTTGGCTATACTTGCTTCTTTGCGGGCTAAATTCGGTAATTTGAATAATATCAAGTGCCTGGTGAAATCTTTCGGAATGGTTAATGCCATACCTGATTTTTCCGAACATCCCTTGGTGATTAATGGATACAGTGAACTGATGGTGGAAGTGTTTGGTGAGGACAACGGAATAGGCGCAAGGAGTGCAGTTGGTATGGGTTCTTTGCCGGGTAATATGGCTGTTGAAATTGAGGCGATATTTGAAGTTAAATCGGGTGATCATGTCTGAAGGCGATTGGTATCGGGTTGAAAACGAAGCGGAGATTCCTTCGCCGACACTGTTGGTTTATCCTCAACGGATTATTCAGAATATTCAAAAGGCCGTTGATATGGTTGGCGATGTAAAGAATCTAATGCCGCATGTCAAAACTCACAAATTACCCGAGATTGTTGGTATGCACTTGAGCTTGGGGGTTAAACGATTTAAGTGCGCTACAATAGCTGAAGCAGAAATGGTAGCAGGTTCGGGGGGGCAGGATATTTTGTTGGCGCATCAGCCCGTTGGGCCAAATAGTGTTCGTCTCAGATTCCTCATGGACCGCTATCCGCTTGTCCGTTGGGCCACGGTAGTGGACAGTGCTGAAACCGTTTCACGGTTAAGCGAAATATTTGGTGATGCACCGCGCAAGTTGATCATTTTTTTGGACCTTGATTGTGGAATGCACAGGACTGGTATTGAGCCTGGCGAAAATGCAGCGAAACTTTATGAGCATATTATTCGATCTCCGGGTTTGGAGGCAGGTGGGATCCATGCTTATGATGGTCATAATCATGAGCAGGACTTAACCAAACGAACCAAAATTTGTGATGAGTATTTTGCGCCAATCCTGGATTTTCGGGATCATCTGGAATCTTTGGGACATGCTGTGCCTGAGTTGGTTGCTGGCGGAACACCTACATTTCCTATTCATTCAAAATATTCAGATCGCACCTGTAGTCCTGGAACCACCATCTTGTGGGATTTCGGATACAAAGAGGGATTGCCTGACCTGGATTTTGAGTATGCCGCGGTTTTATTAACTCGCGTGATTAGTAAGCCTGGTAGTCAGCGCGTATGTTTTGATTTGGGGCATAAAGCCATTGCAGCAGATAAGCCCCAGCCAAGAGTGCGTATGTTTGGGTTGGAATCTGCTCATCCGGAAGTGCATAGCGAAGAGCATTTAATGATGAAATTTGATCGGGCTGAAGAATTAAAGGTAGGGGATGTTTGTTACGGGGTTCCGGTCCATATTTGCCCGACTGTGGCACTTCATGACCATGCTTGGGTGGTTCAGGATGGAAAAGCCATTGGGTTGTGGGAAATAGCTGCTCGCCGTCGGAGTTTGGGTGTATAGTCATGTGGATTTTCGATGCCCACTTGGACCTCTCCATGAATGCAATGGAGTGGAACAGAGACCTTAGGCAAAATGTTCTGGATATACGCCAAAGCGAGCAAGGCAAGACTGATAAGCCAGATCGCGCTCAGGGAACAGTTGCTTTTCCCGATATGCGACGGGGGCATATAGGAATATGTGTAGCTACCCAAATTGCTCGCTATGTAAAACCCAACAATTCGCTTAAGGGTTGGCATTCTCCCGAGCAAGCATGGGCTCATTCGCAAGGCCAATTAGCGTGGTACAAGGCAATGGAAGAGGATGGTCAATTGGTTCAAATAACTGATTCCAAAACCTTGAATAATCATGCTGCTCAATGGGCAAAGTCTCCCAGTGCTGATGTGCCGATTGGTTATATTCTTAGTTTAGAAGGTGCTGATTCAATAATTTCTCCGAAACATTTGGAGCGGTCCTATGATTATGGGCTGCGAGTAGTGGGTTTATCCCATTATGGTCCGGGAACATATGCTCAAGGAACAGCTTATGATGGTGGTCTAGGGCCTAAAGGGGGTGAGCTTTTAAGAGAGATGGATCGCTTGGGGATTATTCTTGATGCAACTCATTTAAATGACAGTAGTTTTTGGGAGGCGATGGATATTTTCGAGGGCCCAGTCTGGGCTTCACATAGCAATTGTCGCGCGTTGGTTCCAAATGATCGGCAATTTTGTGATGATCAGATTAAATACCTTATTGAACGTGGGGCAGTGATCGGTGGGGTCTTGGATGCCTGGATGCTTGCGCCATGCTGGGAGCGCGGTAAATCTACGCCTGCAGAATCTGGAGTAAAACTGGAAAACGTGATCGACCACATGGAGCATATTTGTGAACTGGCTGGAAATGCAAATCATGTCGGTATAGGGACAGATTTAGATGGAGGTTATGGTAGAGAGCAAAGTCCTGAAGATTTGGATACAATTGCTGATTTGCAAAGGTTACCCGATTTACTTTCAAAGCGAGGTTTCGATTTGGGACAGATAACCGGGATAATGCACGGAAACTTCATGAATTTTCTTAATAAGGCCTGGTCCTAGGCAAGCGCTCTTGCCCGTGCTAGAATGGGGCATGCGACTGATTTGCTTGCTAACTATTACTTGGGCCACTACCACGCTGGGAGCGGATAGGCCAAGTAATGAATTTCCTATGTGGCCCGAAGGTGCACCCGGGCAGAAAGGCGAGACTGCGCGTGATATTCCAACGCTTACGCCTTATTGGGCGGATAAGCCCTCGGGATCGGCGATAGTTATCTGTCCAGGTGGCGGTTACGGAGGCTTGGCTCCCCATGAAGGAAAGGGCTATGCTGATTGGCTTGTTGCCCGAGGGATCCACTGTTTCGTTTTAAAGTACCGTTTAGGCTCAGCGGGGTACCGCCATCCGGTTATGTTAAAGGATGTTTCCCGGGCTATTCGCACAGTCCGCGCTAATGCAGTTTCCTGGAAAATTGATCCCAATCGGATTGGAGTAATGGGATCTTCAGCCGGAGGGCATTTGGCATCAACAATCATTGCCCATTTCGATATGGGAATTCAGAATGGTGATAAGATTGACCGGATGAGTTCTCGTCCGGACCTTGGAATACTATGTTATCCCGTGATCACAATGGGGCAATTTACTCATCAGGGTTCCAAGAGAAATCTACTTGGAACAAATCCATCAAAAGAGTTGGTCCAGCTACTTTCTAATGAGTTACAAATAAAGAGGAATTCCCCACCATGTTTTATCTGGCACACGTGGGAGGATAAGGCGGTTCCAGTTGAAAATAGCCTTCTCTTTGCGACTGCTCTTCGAAAGAAAGGTGTTCTTATGGATTTACACGTATATGAAAAAGGACGCCACGGGATAGGCTTGGGGGGGAAGGATTTTAACGATCTGCATCCCTGGACAGATGATTTATTGTTCTGGCTCAAGCAGCGAAAGTTTCTGAACTGACCGAGGATCAGGATGATTAGGCAAATCTACATATTTGTTATCGGTATTCTATGTCCCTTGCTTCAATGGGGGTGTAGTCATGAGGCGGAGAAAGGTCGGGCGATTGTGGCTGACCAGAAGGTTGCGTTTAGTCATGATCATCCAAAATTGGCGAAAGTTTTAAGTAAGGTGAGTGATGGTAAGGGCGGCGTTAATTACCCATGGCTTCAAAAACATCCGAAAGATCTTAATGACTACCTTACGCTCGCGGCAAGTGTGCCGCGAAGGCAGTTTCTTGAGTGGTCTAAGCCTGAGCAAATGGCGTTCCTGTTAAATGTGTATAATGCTGCAACACTAAAACTAATTGTTGAACACTATCCGGTTTCATCAATTAGAGACATTAGAGCGATAGGTTCAGTTTGGAATCTAAAGGTAGTGAGTTTATTTGGTGGAAAGATTTCGCTTAGTTATTTGGAGAATCAACTGCTTAGAAAAGAGTTCCAGGCTTCACCTGTTCATTTTGCTTTAGTTTGTGGTTCAAAAGGATGTCCGGTTTTGCGTGGGAACCCCTATAATGCGCAAAATTTAGAAGATCAGTTTCTAGATCAAACGAAAAGTTTTCTAAGGGATAGATCTAAGAACCGGGTGGATCTGGAAAAGAGAATTGTTTATTTATCTCCCATCTTTAAGTGGTATAAGGAGGACTTCGGTGAAAGCGATGCAGATATTCTGGATTTTGTAGCGACTCATTTTAATCAAACCGAAAATAGTGCAATTAAGAGCGGTGAATTTAAAATTAGCTATACTGATTTTGATTGGCAGATAAACGGTTCGAATTGACTTGATCATGCAAAGAAGAGGAAGTAATCCTCTCTCTTCAACTGCGCCCTTAGCTCAATTGGATAGAGCGCTTGGCTACGGACCAGGAGGTTTGGGGTTCGAATCCCTAAGGGCGTGCCACTTTTTCTACTGTTAACGTCTGTTAATTGACCTGTAATTATTACTCGGTAGTGTTTTCCTCATGATGGAATCTCCAGATGTTAAAAGTATGATTATTGGCGCTGTTGCAGCTGCATTTTTATTTGCTTGTGCTGATGCAAACAACAGTTCCCCTATTGTTCCTGAGGTAAATGCGGCTGACCAGTCCGGTCAAGGTAGCGAAATAGGAAGGTATGTTTTCCATGAGAGTTCACCTACTTATATTTTGGATTCAGTGTCGGGAACTGTTTACTATGGAGCGCAATTTGATGAAGGTCCCTGGAAAAAGCACCATTGGCTAGAAAGCGAATGATTCGAGGGGGTTGAATCTACTGTCGGAGGGTTAGCTTTGTTCCTGTATTGACTCAACCGAATCCTTAAATATTTTTCCTACCCTTTGCTTGGCCATATAAATCTGAGCTGCATTGACCCCTAGGGTTTTACAAGTTTCTTTTACTGTCCATCCATCGATGTAGTGGCACTTGAAAATTTGAAATTGTTTGGGGCTGGTTAATTTTTTGGTTCGAGTCAGTGCTGCTTGGATTAGGTTACGCTGCCATTCCTCATCCCAAATCTTTTCTAGTTCAGAACCTTCAGGATCAGCCATTGAATTTAAAACCTCTCCCGAGTTATCAACGGGGCGGCTAGTGCCGGGTCTCCTTTGTTGTTTTTTGAAGTATTCAGCAAGACGGGATCGGGTTACGGTGCGTAACCAGCCTTTGAATGAGCCTCGTTTACGATTGTATTCAAATTTTTCCATACTGTTATGGACTTTGAGAATAGTTTCCTGAACGACATCTTGTGAGTCTGCCTCCGATAAACCTGAGCGTCGGGCAACATTATAAATGAGTTGCCAGTATGTTTGGAAAAACTCCTCCCAGCTTTGTCCGTTAATTGTAGCTTTTAGCCTTTGGATAAGGCTGCTCCGTGTTTCGAGCAAGGGGGCATTGGGCTTCATTTTTATTGATTCCATCATAAGGTAATCAACTGGGCAATGGGCAAGAGTTAACGCCCGCCCGGCGCGTCTGATGACAATGGCGCGCCGGGGCGGGGGTTACTCGAGGCCAAGGGGCGCCCGTCCGGATTTCCAGACGGGCGAGGGGACCCCGGTTGCGGGTAGAGGCACGAGGAATGTGGAGGTGAGCAGTCTCTATATAACCCAACCATGACTGCTGAATTCCTCATGCGAATGTAGCCTTTCTTGTGTAATGGTGAACACTTAACGCCATTGGAAAGTCCGTTGTTCGGTGATTTTTAGCCGATTTTCGCAAGCTTCCTCTTCTTTGGCGAGGCGGTTTCGAATATGTCGGAACCAGATGCGACCTAGTTGAAGTTCGTAAGCCGATCGTGTTCGTTGGCTTTGAAGATTGTTGCTGATTTTCCGTAATTTTAGTTTGCTTTGTGTCATTAGATGCCCCCATGTCATTAGTAGGTACCGCCTAATAGTTGGGAATCTAACATCTGAGTATACTTTTTTCACAAAATGATAATCTGGTGAATAACCTTCCCTTTGGGAATAAGGGGCGATAACTTAGTTTTTTTACCAAGGAGGTGAAAGAAATCCGTTGTGGGTAAGTTGTGAATCGATAGTATTCTCTAGCTCAAATTCACGGACAGGATTGTTTATTTTGAGTAAAACTTTTCACATTCCAGATTATGAATTAGTCATCGAGATTGAACGTGGCAGTTACGGGCAAGTTTGGCTGGCAAGGAGCGTTTTAGGGGCTTGGCGCGCAGTTAAAATTGTTCAGAGGAATCTTTTTGATGATGCTCGGCCTTATAATCGTGAGTTCAACGGGATACGATTTTATGAGGCTGTTTCAAGGGGTCATCAAGGCTTAATCGATGTTTTGCACGTGGGTCGGAATGATCAAAAAGGCTATTTTTATTATGTGATGGAATTGGCTGATGATCAGGTGGTTGGGCAAGCTATCAATTCAGTGGATTATTCACCTAGAACACTACAATCTGAGCTAAATTCACGTGAGTCGATTGCCGCTGACGAATGCGCCTTCATTGGCGCGCAGCTTGCAGATGCGTTACGGTATTTACATGAACAAGGGCTGGTCCACCGTGATATCAAGCCCTCAAATATTGTTTATGTGAATGGAATACCAAAATTGGCTGACATTGGATTAGTCGCCGGAGCCGGATTCGCTTCAGCAAATATCGGCACCCTAGGTTTTCAAGCGGGAGAAGAAACCGGTGATTGGCGGGGAGATCTCTACGCTTTGGGAAAGGTGTTGTATGAGGCTTCAACAGGAATGGACCGAAACGCATTTCCTGATTTGCCTCAGAGCATGAAGGAGTATGTGCCTGATGAGGCGTTTAAAAAATTAAATAGAATCATCCTTAAGGCATGCTCGCTGAATGAAAAGGATGGCTATGCTGGAGCTGATCAGTTAACCGAAGAATTGGAGTTAATTAATGCTCCATCAATATTTTCCGGTCCATTCAGTTGGCGAGAAAAGCGTTTGGTGGCGGCAGTGTTTGCTCTGGTTCTTTTACTCGGTTTATCTGATGCATTGTTGATATATGTGGGATTGAAAGATTCTGATAGAGGGGTAGTTCAGCATGAAAAGGCTGATTCGACTAATCAAAAACTCATTCGTGGTA
>CACDBG010000034.1 GCA_902551155.1 uncultured Verrucomicrobiota bacterium
TCAGGAAGAGATTTCGATCTTAGAAGAAAACATAAATTCAGAATCCCTTCCCAAAGGATTCAAGCTCAGCAAAATAACCATTGAGCCAAAGCAAATTGAACTCACTGGCTCCAGTGATTACACCCAAATTCTCATTACTGCCTTGCTGAACAATGGAGCAAGAGCAGATGTAACCCGCATGGTGAAAATAACAACCAAAGGCTCAATAGCAGCCGCTTCCCCTCGCGGCAAAATCACTCCCATAAAAGATGGAAAAGGCATACTCGTAGCTGAAATTAATGGCCTTAAAGCTGATGTGCCAATCACTGTAAAGGGGATCTCCATAGAGAAACAGATAGATTACGTGCAGGACGTTATGCCGGTTCTCTCCAAATTAGGGTGTAACACAGGAACTTGCCATGGCTCAAAGGATGGGAGAAACGGGTTTAAACTATCCTTGCGTGGATACGATCCAATTTATGATGTTCGTGCCTTCACTGATGAACTAGCTAGTCGACGAGTCAATATTGCATCTCCTGCTGATAGCCTAATGTTATTAAAGGCAACAGGAGCTGTTCCTCATGAAGGGGGCCAAGTAACTAAACCTGGATCAAAATATTATCAAGTACTCCACGAGTGGATTGCCAATGGGGCAAAACTTGACCTCAAATCGGATCGTGTAATCTCGATTATGCTATCACCTCAAAACCCTGTCATTCAGAACATTGGAGGCAAACAGCAAATGCGCATAATTGCAACCTACTCAAATGGCGCAAAACGTGACGTTACAGCTGAATCATTTATTGAAAGTGGGAACACCGACGTTGCAAAAACAGATGAAGGCGGACTAGTTACTGTCGAACGACGGGGTGAAGCAGCTGTCCTTGCAAGATTTGAAGGAGCCTACGCAGCAACAACAGTCACCGCGATGGGTGACCGAACTGGCTTCCAATGGGAAAAGCCCGTTGCATGGAGTCAAATTGATGCGTTCACCGCGGATAAGTGGAAACGTATGAAAATTGAACCCTCTGGACTTTGTAGCGATACAGATTTTATCCGGCGAGTTCATCTTGACCTCACAGGGCTACCTCCCAATTCGGAAGTTGTTAAAAAATTTCTGGCCGACAAAAGAGACACACAAACCAAGCGCGATGAATTAATCGACCAACTTATCGGTAATGACGATTACGTTGACCACTGGGCGAACAAATGGGCTGACCTACTTCAGGTAAACCGAAAGTTTCTTGGAGCTGAGGGCGCAAAAGCCTTTCGAGAATGGATTCGTAATGAGGTTGAAATGAACACTCCTTACGATGATTTTGCCCGGAAAATTATAACCGCTTCTGGATCAAATAAAACCAACCCGGCTGCAAGTTACTACAAGATTCTGCGCACACCAGATATCATAATGGAAAACACCACTCACCTGTGGCTTGCTACCCGATTCAATTGCAATAAATGCCACGACCATCCCTTCGAAAGGTGGACTCAAGACCAATATTATGAAACAGCCGCATTTTTTGCCCAGGTAGGACTAAAGAAAGACGAAAAAAATAGCGGGAAAAGAACCATTGGTGGAACAGCCGTTGAAGGCAAAAAGCCTCTTTACGAAGAAATCTACGATAAGGCGAATGGAGATATTAAACATGAGCGAACGGGAGCAGTTGCAGCTCCTCAATTTCCTTTTGAGGCTAAATATCCCAAAAAAGAAAAATCCACTCGCAGACAAAACCTCGCGGCATGGATGACCAGCTCTGATAATCAGTATTTTGCAAAAAGCTATGTTAATCGGCTCTGGGGATACCTGCTCGGAGTTGGAATCATTGAGCCACTCGACGATATAAGGGCCGGCAACCCCCCGACTAACCCTGAACTTTTAGATTGGTTAACAGCAGAGTTTATTAAAAGCGGGTTTAACGTCCGGCATATGGTTAAAACAATATGCAAAAGCCGCACCTACCAACTATCCATTTCCACCAACCAGTGGAATGAAGATGATACAACTAACTACTCGCATGCCCTACCCCGCCGTCTTCCAGCTGAAGTACTTTTTGACGCCATCTACCACGCCACCGGTGCAGAGACCAAAATACCCGGAGTAGCCGCAGGTACTAGAGCTGCCGCCCTGCCGGATGCGGGAGTCCGACTACCTGATGGATTTTTAGGAACACTGGGCAGGCCTGCTCGCGAAAGTGCCTGCGAATGTGAAAGGGTTAACGGACTGCAACTAGGGCCCATTATGGCCCTGATTACCGGACCCACTGTTGACACCGCTATCAGTGATCCCAAAAATGCAATAACCAAACTGGTTGCCGAACAGACTGATGATGCAAAACTGATAAACGAACTCTACCTGCGAATCCTAAATCGACCGGCGAAAGAAACTGAAATTGCGAAAGCAATCAACATGCTTCGCTCAATCGAGCTGGACCATAAAAAACTACTTGATGAAATTGTTGCCTACCAAAAGAAACTGGAACCAATCACAGCTAAACGTGAGGAACAAAGGCAAGCTGGTATAACAGAAGCACAAGCGAAGCTTGATGCATATAAACTGGAAATAGCACCGCGCGAAAAGAAACTTGATGATGAGCGTAATACCAAAATCATGAATGCTGAGAAAAGCCTCAAGGAATATGAAAACACCTTGAAGGAAAAATATACCGCGTGGCTTACCAACCCTACCGGCAAAACCTCCTGGACAATATTGGATCCAGCTGAACTGAAATCTAAAATTGGAACAACCCTTTCCAAGGAAAAAAATGGAATAATCTTCGCCAGCGGCAAAAATGGAAAAGACACCTTCACCATAACAACTGAAACATCTTTCAAAAATATTACCGGCATTCGCCTTGAAGCACTAACCGACAAGCGCCTACCCAGAAACGGCCCAGGGCGATCACCCAATGACGGTAATTTTGTCCTCACCGAACTCGAGGTTTTCTGGGCACCGAAAGACAAGCCCGACGAGAAAAAGAAACTTAAATTGATAAATGCAAAAGCTGACTTTAGCCAAGGCAACTACAACGTAACCACAGCAATCGATGGCAAACTGGCTCCAACCAACAATGGATGGGCTGTTTCCCCCCAACTCGGCAAACCCCACATTGCCTCCTTTGAAATAGCTCAGGCCCCTAAACACGAAGGCCCTATCCTGCTAACTTTGGTCATGAAACAGGAATTCTCAGGCAATAATTGGCAACTCGGTAAATTCCGATGGTCAACAACTGATAATAAAAAACCCATTAACTTTGGCCACCCGGAAAACATCAGCGCTCTACTTGCCATCGCCCTTGAGAAACGTAATGACAAGCAGAACAAGCAGCTCAATGACTATTTTCGTAAACAGGACGGAGAACTCCAAAAACGGATTAAAACATTTGCTGAAGCCAAAAAACCCCGACCAAAAGACAAGAAGTTGACCGAACTGGAGGGATATCTATCCCGAGCCAACGCCCCTCTGATCGAGGACCCTGAATTAACTGCATTAAAAAGAGCAGTTGAACTCAGTAAAAAGCAAATGACCAATAAACGACTATATGGAGCACAGGATATAGCGTGGGCCCTTATTAATAACCCGGCATTCCTGTTTAACCACTAAATCTCGACAAAGAACAAAAGTTTATTAATATAAAAAAGAACGGAGCGAATCATGATTAGAGTACCCGGAGAACTTGGAAAAGATATGTGTGACAGCCACTTGGGCATGACCAGGCGTGACGTATTGCGCATAGGTGGTTCCGGCATGCTTGGCCTCTCCCTTGGAGGAATGCTTGAAATGCAGGCGCAGGCCAAAGAAACAAAGATCGGCGGAGGCCCCGGCTGGGGCAAGGCTAAGAGTGTAATCCTGCTCTACTTACAGGGAGGCCCAAGCCATCTGGACCTGTGGGACCCCAAACCTGATGCGCCAAGCAACGTCAAATCAATATTTAAACCAATTAAAACCAAACTCCCAGGGGTTAACTTTACCGAATTGCTTCCTAATCTTGCAAAAGTGAATGACAAATTCACTATGATGCGCTCGGTAAGCTACACGCCCAACGGGCTTTTCAACCATACCGCGGCCATCTATCAAATGATGACTGGTTACACGACTGATAAAGTTAGTGCGTCCGGCCAACTTGAACCGCCAAGCCCCAAGGATTTTCCTAACTTTGGATCAAATATCATCCGGCTGAAACCACAGGAAGAGCCAATGCTTCCGTTTGTTATGCTTCCTCGACCATTACAGGAAAGTAATGTAGTGGGTAAAGGTGGATCCGCAGGATTTTTAGGCAAAGCATATGACCCTTATACTCTCTACCCCACCGGAGATGATATGGATATGGCTAAAATGACACGTGTTAAAACTGATGATCTTCAAATGCGCCCCGAAGTTTTTAGCTACCGACTCAGGCGACGCGCTCGTTTACGTGAAGCAGTAAATGAAGCAATGCCGGAAATCGACAAAGCCGTAGCTAAATATAACTTAAATCAATACTACGATCAGGCACTAAATTTGATTGTTAGCGGTCGCGCACGCAATGCCTTTGAATTAAAACAAGAGAACGTCAAAACAAGAGACCTTTACGGGAGAAACACCTTTGGCGACAGTTGCCTGCTTGCTCGGCGATTGGTTGAAGCAGGCACTAAAGTGGTAGAAGTTGTTTGGCCCAAGGTTGCCAATAGTAACAACCATTCTTGGGATGTTCACCAAGGCCTACCAAAGCGGATGAAAGAACAATCAGCACCAATGCTAGACCGTGCCCTTTCAGGTCTATTTACTGATATGGATGAAAGAGGTATGCTAGATGAAACCATTGTGCTTTGCATTGGTGAATTCGGCCGGAGCCCGCAAATGGGGCTTTCGACTAGTGGGAATAACAATAGTGCAGACGGACGTGACCACTGGCCCTACTGTTACACTGGAGTAATTGGCGGGGCAGGCATTAAACGTGGTAACGTTTTTGGTAAATCTGACAAAACCGGCAGTGCACCGGTAGAAGACCCAATCCACCCGATTGAGTTACTGGCCACAGTTTATCACGCGTTTGGGATTCACCCCAACACTATTGTCTACAACCACCTAAACCAACCGCGAGAACTGGTAAAAGCCGAAGCACAACTCAAACTCTTCGGGTAAAAAATTTAACCTACCAAGCGTTAAACAAAAATCCAGCCTGGTAGATTTTTAAAACCTAATGGTTACGTCTAGGGATAACATCCCCCACATTACGGTATTTTGTGGCCAACTCCAGACAACCACCCGTTGACAATTGGCCTACGCAACTTCGGTATATTTCTTGCCACGGCGTTTGATGCTCCAATTTGGGCTGCGCATACTTGCCGCGCCTTTTCTCTAGCACCTGCTCTTCCACCAAAAGATCCACCTCGCATTTGTTCAAATCTATTCTCACATCATCACCTGTTTCAAGGAGGGCAAAATTACTGCCTATAGCGGATTCAGGCGAAATATTAAGAATACTCGGACTCGCAGCGGTCCCGCTTTGGCGCCCGTCCCCCATAGTTGGCAGTGTATCAATCCCCGCTTTTATCAACTCTGCTGGCGGCTGCATATTAACCACTTCGGCTGAGCCAGGATAACCAATAGGCCCACACCCACGTATAACCAGCATACAGGATTCGTCTATAGAGAGTTCGGGGTCATCAATACGTGCGTGATAATCCTCTGGCCCCTCAAAGACGATACAACGGGCTGTAAAACAGCCTTCTTGACCTTCATTTGAGAGGTATTTAGACCGGAAATCCTCGCTAATCACAGATGTTTTAATCAGGGCTCCATCAAACAAGTTTCCCGACAAGACAAGAAATCCAGCTTTTTCCCGAAGCGGGCTTTCAAATCGTTTAATGACTTTATCATTTTTCAACCTAGCCTCTGAAATATTCTTCGCAACTGATCCTCCTGAAACCGTTAGGGTATTAGTATTAATCTTTCCGTTCTTCGCTAACTCACTCAATACTGCTGGCACACCTCCAGCACGGTGAAATGCCTCTCCCAGATACTCACCCGCTGGCTGACAGTTCACCAAAAGTGGAATTTCATATCCAATATCCTGCCAGTCCTGGAGAGACAACTCTACACCCGCATGACGAGCAATAGCCGTAAGATGAATCGGACAATTAGTAGAACCCCCTAGTGCAGAATTGACGACAACTGCATTTTCAAATGCTTGGCGCGTTAGTACTTTGGATGGACGTAAATCTTCAGTTATCATCTCCACTATTCTTATTCCAGTACGATAACTCATCTGAAGCCTTTCTCGATAAGGAGCCGGTATAGATGCACACCCAGGCAGGGACATACCCAACGCTTCAGCCATACAGTTCATGGAAAGCGCCGTCCCCATGGTATTGCAATGCCCCGCACTGGGGGAAGAGGCCGCTACCTGCTCTATAAATTCTTCGTAAGATAATTGACCTTGCGCATAAGATTTCCTGCCTTCCCACAACATTGTCCCAGACCCTGCGAGTGCCCCATTATGCCATCCGTCAAGCATTGGCCCTCCGCTAAGCACAATAGATGGAATATTCACCGTTGCCGCAGCCATCAAACAGGCGGGGGTGGTTTTATCGCAGCCAGTAGTTAATACGACTCCATCAAATGGATATCCATGTAAAATTTCCACTAAACCTAGATAAGCCAAATTGCGATCCAGAGCCGCAGTGGGGCGCCGACAACTTTCTTGTATTGGATGAACAGGAAACTCTATTGGTATGCCGCCCGATGCATATACCCCATCTCTCACGCGCTTCACTGTTTCTAGATGACCTCGATTACATGGGGTTAGATCACTACCAATTTGAGCTATTCCAATAATAGGTTTTCCTGATTGAAGCTCCTCACGGGTTAATCCATAATTCAGATAACGCTCCATATACATAGCCGTCATGTCGGCATCAGCAGGATCATTAAACCAATTTTCACTGCGCAATTTCTTAATTTCTCCGTCCATGATAAGAATTCATAGCTAACTAACCGAAATCTGTCAGCCGCAATGGTCTTGCTCAGGTCTAATACTTTATACAAAATGCCTCGCTATGTTCTCTTTAACGGGCAAAAACGCTATTGTTACCGGAGGTGGGTCAGGAATCGGCCTATCGATATGCAAAATATTCGCTAAGCAAGGCGCTCATGTCGGTATTCTCGATATTGATACTAAAGCCGCAGAAAAAACCGCAAGTGAAATAAAGGAGAATGGCGGCTCAGCCGAGACTCATACTTGTGATGTTACACAACAGGCGGAAGTAAAAGAAGTTTTTGAAAGAATCTCAAAAGATAACCCTATAGATTGCTTAATCAACAATGCCGGGATCGCGCACGTTGGCAATGTTCTAAACACATCGGAAGAAGACTTTGACAAAGTATTGAGTATCAATGTCAAAGGGGTATACAACTGCCTTCAAGCTGGCGTTAAACACATGAGAGCAAATGGAGGATCAATAGTAAATATAGCCTCAACAGTTAGCGTAATGGCCATCGACGACAGATTTGCCTATTCTACAAGCAAAGGCGCCGTACTCTCTATGACATATGCTACCGCCCGTGATTTCCTCAAAGATAAGATCCGGTGTAACGCCATTCTTCCAGCGAGGATACATACCCCATTTGTAGATGGTTTTATCCAAAAGAATTATCCAGAAAATTTTGATGAAATGTTTGAAAAACTTTCCTTAGCTCAACCGATTGGCCGCATGGGCAAACCCGAAGAGGTAGCAGCCATGGCTGTATTTTTATGCAGCGATGAAGCTTCCTTTATCACAGGTTGCCCCTATCCCGTTGATGGAGGCACCCTATATATTCGGTAGAGATAGTAATAATTTTCACAGGATTAAACTTAACGGCAACTCAAACTTGCAGTACCCAGCGCCTTGTGAAATATTTCACAAGCTTATGGGACATTTAAAACTGCACATTCCCGGACCTGTGGAAGTTAGCGAAAAAACATGGAAAGCCATGGCTACCCCAATGATTGGTCATCGTAGCAAAAATTTCCAAGACCTCTACAGCAAGGTTCAACCCCAGTTACAAGAGCTGCTAGGAACTGAAAGGTTAGTATATCTAAGTACATCTTCAGCATGGGGAATTATGGAGGGAGCAATTCGAAACCTTGTCAGCGAGAAACTACTATGCTGCATGTGTGGAGCATTTTCAGACAAATGGTTAGACGTTGCTAATCGTTGTGGAATAAAAGCAGAAGGTCTTCAAGTTGAATGGGGATCCCCTATCCTTCCGGAAAAAATTGATGAAAAACTGGCCTCGGGTAATTTTGACGCGATCACTCTGGTCCATAATGAGACTTCTACAGGATTAATGAATCCGCTTGAAAATATATCTAAGCTTAAAGAAAAATACCCTGATGTAATGTTCATTGTAGACAGTGTCACATCAATGACAGCTGTTCCACTTCATTTTGACAAACTTGGAATTGATGTCCTATTAGCAGGCACTCAAAAAGCGTGGGCCCTCCCCCCTGGATTTGCTGTGTTTACCGTTTCTGCTAGAGCTCTGGAACGTGCAGCAAAAACTGAAACACGAGGATATTATTTTGATTTTCTTGAATTCCAAAAGAATGCTGAAAAAAATATGACCCCAAGCACCCCTAGTATTCCGCATATAAATGCTATGTCTTCAAAATTAGACGAGTTCTTTTCTGAAGGATTAGATAATCGGTTTTCCAGACATCAGAAAACCAACAAAATGACAAGAGAATGGGCCTCAAAACATGGCTTCACTCTCTTCCCAGATGCAGGTTATGAATCCATTTCCTTAACATGTATTAATAATGGTGCAAAAAAAGAGGGCAGAATAGTAGATGTTCCCCGCCTACAAAACTTAATGAAGGAAAAAAACATTCTTATTGACGGTGGATATGGTAAAATCAAAGGCCTAGCTTTTCGCCTTTCAAACATGGGTGATGAAACTGAAGAGACAATGGGGGACCTGATCACCAAACTAGACGAATCAATGAAAGAAATGGATTAACCCTCTAAGGAGTCACGGCCAATTTTTCATCATTGAATTCCCCCCCCATCAAAACCCCCTGCTCCTTATAGGGCTTTAGCATGAAATGGGTAACTGTTGATATTACCCCTTGGATTGTCGCCAACTTTTCAGAAACAAAAGAAGAAACTGATCGCAAATCTCGGCCCTCAACTACTACCATTAAATCATATCCTCCACTCATAAGATAGCAGCTTCTAACCTCATCAAATTTAGCTATCCGTGAGGCCAATCGGTCAAAGCCTCCCTCACGTTCCGGAGTTATTTTAACTTCAATTACCGCCCGCACCAAATCTACCTGTAACTTATTTTCATTAATAATCGTACGATAACCGAGAATTATTCCATCTTCTTCAAATTGCTTTATTTTTGACTCTACTTCTTTCTCTGTGACATCTAAGCGAGAGGCAATCTTAGAAGGTCCCAAAGAAGCGTCCTCACGCAGCAATTTTAAAAGTTCATCCATTTGCAAAGATTAACGATGCCTCCGACTCATAGCTATAATTATTTATAAAGATACCGCTTCAGACCACCATGCCTGTCCAAATTCCTGGTGGAATTTAGAACGGAGGCTTTCAGCCACCAATACATCTTCAGTGACTGCAAAAGTGGTCGACCCACTTCCAGACATTAATGCCCCGATAGCTCCGTGCCTCAGCAAAAATTCCTTCAAGACTGACAAAATTAAATGTTTTTCAAAAACGGGCTTTTCGAATGAATTGAATAGGCATGAAAATTTACCCTTTCGCAACGAATCCAAAGCAGCCTCTATCTGCCTTTCTTCTACACTAGTCTCATTAGACATATTAAGCGATCGGTATGCCCATGGCGTACTAACACCGAACCCCGGGTGGATCAACAACACCCCTCTACCTTGGAGAGCCTCAAATGGTCTTTCGATTTCTACCTTCTCACCTCTGCCCAAGACTACTGCCGGGCCATCTTGTAAAAAAAAGGGTACATCACACCCAAGATCAATAGCCATCTGCTTCAGCTCATTTTCTCCAAAAGGAAAATCATATAACTCATTTAAACCTCGAAGGGTATAAGCTGCATTACTGCTCCCAGCCCCTATTCCTGCACTTAAAGGTAAATTTTTTTTAAGTTGGATTTTCACTCCTTTGACCTCCAACTTTTTCAAAAAAGCCTCAGCCGCTTTCCAGACAAGATTATCGGTTCCCGCGGAAAGTTTAGGGTTATTACAAGTAAGCTGAATGCCAGCCCCCCCCCTTTTGAACAGTAATTTCATCAAAAATAGGTATTGGCTGAAAAATACTTTCCAGTTCATGAAACCCATCATCTCTTTTAAAGAGAATGTTTAGATAAAGATTTATTTTACACGGGGATTTGAGACGCAAGCCCATATCTCAGATACTTATTCTAGCTCCTCAGAGGCGTTTTCTTTGCGGTACCAATACCAAGCAATAAGAACGCTGATTTCATAGAGACACTGTAATGGGACGGCAACAAGCATTAGAGTAAAGGGATCTCCCGTAGGAGTAATCAAAGCAGAAGCAACCAGATTAAAGACCACTGCGTACATTCTCCAATCTATGAGTTTCTTGTAATCCATTAAGCCTATTTTAACTAAAAACAATAGTATCACCGGCATTTGAAAGGCCAACCCCATGCCAACTAAAAATTTACAAACAAAACTGATATATTCCTCTGCTTGCCACTCATCGGCCCCAAAACCCAACATGTTGGCAAACCCAACTGACGCCCAAAGAGCAACCTCCATAATAACTAAATAACAAAAACTTACCCCGAGAAAAAATAAGGCCGTACCAAATCCAGACAGCTTAAAAAGCCACTTTTTTTCATTCACACGCAAAGCCGGCAGTACAAACTGAGCGATAAAATAAATTATGAATGGAATAGAAATGGTAATGCCACCCCAAAGGCCTATCTTCAGAGCAATAAAAAATGATTTTAAAGGGCCATACGCTTTTAGCTCTACTTGCCAGGGAACACGATCAGTGCCATTTGTGTCTAAGTGTAACTGCATGGAATATTGTGTGCCGTTCTGGTCCAAGGGACTGACGGGAACCAAATTTAGAGCGCTAATATTTTCAGTTTGATTACCTTCTTTTATGAGGGTTTCCTGATTCACCCAGTTCCTTAAATCTGATTCCCGGATATGCGCTACAGCAGCGTCCCCCACTTTAACTGGAATCATCCGTTTATCTGGATTCGAATTTAATTGTTTAATCTCCTGAGCACGATTAAGCGGAAATGTCAGAAACTTTACTATGTAAGGCGAACCAACTAGAGCAATCAAAACACCAATTAATAGTGCCACAAAGACCTTCATCACCATCCAGCGTAAGTCTTCAACGTGGTCTAGAAAGGGCTTTACCGGACCTCCGTAATTTTCTTCCTCCTCTTCACCATCAGAAACTTCGGAGCCATAGTCTCCATAATCATCCTCGTGACCATGATACTCCTCTCCATAACTGTGGTAATCATCTCCGTAATGCTCCTCATGAAATTCATCGTGATCGTGATCAAACCCATCCCCCTCAGCCCCTTCACCACCAACTCCCTGACTAGCGTTTTCCTGAGACTGATCATCACCTGATTCCTCAGGCTGTTCTTTTAACCCATCATGATCATGTTGATCGCCAGATACATCAGAGTGTGATTCATCATGATGTTTCGTCTCAGTTTCACCAGGCAGAGAAAACTTCGCTTCAGGGAAATCTGATTCAGGAAAATTCGATGATGAATCATCCTCTTCAGGTTGCCCATCAAATGGTAACTCGGGGTCCGCGTTTTCCTCAGGCGAAGGATGCTCCCCTTTTTTAGGAGTATTCTCCTCCAGCGGATTGTCGTTGTCTTGAGACGAAGCCCCTAGATTGTCATCGGACTCCTTGGCCATTGAAAATAAAAGACTTAAGCCTTGTCTTGGCTGGAGGCTTCATTCTTTACCTCACTCTCTACACTTGCTTCAGCCGATTTCTCTCTGGAAGCAGAACCACTTCGCGGTTGCGGCTGAGGAGGATCCTCCTGTTCATCAGCCCTTTCCAGCTCGTAACGAATATCACTGGAGGCCCTCTTAAACTCACGTATCCCCTTACCCATTCCTCTAGCCAACTCAGGTAGTTTTTTGGCCCCAAATAAAAGAAGCACTGCAAAAACGATAACGGATATCTCCATCCATCCCAACATAGCCAGTGTATATATATTCATCATCGCAAGTGTGTTGAAAAACACTACAGTTATTAACAACACAGTAAAGTAAAAAACCCCGGTTACCCGGGGTTTGGCCAAGGGGAACTTGGCGGATGGATTAATTAGCAGGTTTCAGGAGCACGAACTCACCTCTGCGATTCTGCGCATAAGACTGCTCTGTAGAACCGTCAGTCATGGGAAGCTTTTCACCATAACTTGTCGTCCTAAGTCTATCTGGGCTAATCCCTAACCTCGACAACTCGTCAGCCACAGCCAAAGCCCTTCTTTCTCCTAGGGAGATATTATAGTCTTCAGTGCCACGCTCATCACAATGACCCTCTATCATTAAGCTATGTTTTGGATTTTGTATGAGATGCTGAGCAACAATTTGGACTTTTTGTAAATCATCTGGACGCACGGCAGTGCTGTCAAAGTCGAAGTGAACTGTTTGCGCAAGGAACATTGCCCTATCCTCTATATCATTACCTGAAAAATTATTCCCTAGAGCTTGATTTATTGGGTCCTGCGGTATTTCAACTATGGTTGGCCCGCCCCCCCCTGCACTAGGATTTCCACCAGGCAATGGGTTACCCCCCCCTAAGGGTTGAGCGGGGCCAGGCACTTTCACCGTTTTAACTACAGGGGTGACAGTTGGAATCTTTGTTAACCCCACAGGCTTTGAATTTTTACATGCCGTCAGAATGTTAATCCCGACTACAATTACTACCGTTGTAAGTACCTTTTTTCGCATTTATACCATCTCCTTTATACTTTCAGACATACACCGACAACAAAGTTGCGTTCTTTTCCCTAACCGGTCAAGGCAGCCATCTGCATTATTATTAACTCTCCGTTAGTAACCCGATCCCGCATTAAACAATCAACAAAGGAGCAGTTTTTATTTAGTGTTGTATTCTATTTTTGAGGAAGCTCAACAACCCCAGTCATGGGCATAAACAACACAAACTCTCCACGCCTGTTTTTTGCGAGTGATTCCTTGGAGTTCGAGTCAGATACTGGCACCTTTTCACCGAAGCTTTGTGTTCCAAGCCGGCTCACAGTAACTCCCAATTTTGCCAACTCTTCGGCAACTGAAAGGGCTCGCCGCTCTCCCAGAGACAAATTATATTCTTCAGTGCCTCGCTCATCACAGTGGCCTTCCACTAAAAGCATATGTGCAGGATTTTGCATGAGATGTTCAGCCACTTGCGTGATTAAACCCATATCTCCCGGCCTCAGCTCTGCGCTGTCATAATCAAAATGAACAGAGGCAAAAACATTACGTTCCTCTCTATAATTTTCAGGAATTGATAACGGCTCAACTGGATTGCCACCAATATCTGTGCCTCCAGAATTGCCCCCATTGTCACCAGGATTACCCGGACCTAGTGGGTTTGAATTATCGCCTCCTGTATTGCCATTTCCGCCTACACCGGCGTTATTGACCGACGTTGGTATTTTCGTTAGTGCAGCATTTTCCTTTGAAGATTTACAACCGATGCTAATAAACCCGATAAAAACCATCAAGGGAACTACTTTTGAGAACATCATTAAACGCATTCTGTGATCCTTATTTTTTGCAGACCCTCCTTAAGCTCTGCTGTTGAAACTTGTTTTATTTACCCCATGCCGGCTGAGAAGAACTCCCGTCAAAGGCTGGCAGTATTTTCACCTGTTTTGTAGGTACGTCAACAATTGCTAAGCGCCTCTTATTCACACCTCTGCGAGTAAATATTAGGTTGCGACTATTTGTAGCCCACGTCGGACCCTCTCCGGAAGCAACCACTTTTGCCTCTCCTCCTTGCGCTGGGACAACACAAACATTAAACCCTCCCATCTGTGAAGTGAACGCAATCCATCTACCATCATGAGACCAGCTGGGCTCGGAGGGGTTCAGGACACCATTGGTTGGAATACGAATCATGTTACCTCCTTGAGCCGCCACTTTAACCAACATACGCTTCCCGCGCGCACGTGTAGCAAAACAAAGCCACTGCCCGTCTGGAGACCACGACACGCCACTCTCTTCCTCACGTGTCTTACACATTCGATTAAGATTCTCACCCTTAAGGTCTTTCATAAACTCCCAAGCCGGAGGTGCTACATATACATCTGGACTACCCTCCTTGCTGAGTATCATTGCTAAAAACCCCTGAGGAGACAACGCGCCTCCGGTATTTAACCCACGGTAACGAGCCATGACATCCCGGCTACCTGTTGCCAAATTCTGACGCACTACTGTCGTGTTCTCCAACCCCCCTCGTTTAAGCCACGATGTGTAAAAAATTTCATCCCCTTTGGGGGACCATTTTGGAGAGCCCACCAATGTCTTATCACTGGTGAGCGCTTTAGGTTGATGCCCATCATAATCGGAAAGAAAAACCTCTTCTGCACGTGCGCCTGTCTTCATCTTAAAAAGTATTTGCGTATGCGCAATGCCGGGCTTGCCAGTAATCGCCTTAATAACATCATTGGATAAGGCGTGCGCTTGATCACGCACTGTCCCGCCAGGGTACTTTCGATGGAATTCGACGTTTCCCGTCTTGTCAGATAATTTACCTACTAAGGCATCTTCTATCTTACCTTCAACCACAAAAGAAGCATCCCCCTCAGGCACAATCTTACACCCCATCACCTCTAGATCAAAACTTAACACAGAGCTGACCCCGGGAGGAAAGCCGACTAGGGCCACGGGAATGAGTTTGTTTCGTACTTCCGCAGGAACCACCAAACGGCCTCCCCCATCTCCCTCTGCGGCAAAAACATGGGTTGGCTTAAATAAAAATACTACAGTGAAAATGCTTAAGCAAAAAATACGAAATTTATTCATTTCATCCCCTAATCTTAGGCGTGAAGTCCAAGGTAAAAGTTCTCTTGGACTCCTTCGAACCTGAGGGGAAAGCCTTGCCAATGGTCTTCACACGGTCAAGCGCACGTTGTACAGACCGATCCAACTCCGTATTACCCGTTTTTCGGACAATATGCGCGCTTATAACACGCCCAGAGCGGTCTACGGTCACAGATACAACCGCAACTCTGGATTTGGCCAAGCTCTTGGGTAAAAGTGGCTCCCATGTACGCCTGTATACTGAAACGACATATTGCGCATAAGAGGTGAATGCAGCAGCGTTCGCCCCGGACACGTTCACCTTGATACCAGCGGAAAGCTGGCCACGTAAATTTTGAACCTTTTGAGTCAACGCGGAGGAATTAATTTTTGATTTTGCTGGAATTGACTTTGCAGGTTGCTGTGGATTTCTAGACCCAACTGTTTTTGTTGATGTGTTTATCTGAATCCTTCTTGGCTGAGTTGTTTTGGCCTTGTCTGGTAACGTTACCTTTCTAGGCGTAGGTTTTGGAGTTACCTTTTTGGGTGGAGTTATCTTTACTGGCTTAGGCGTCACTGTTTTTGGAGGAGCTTCCTCCACTCGCTTAGGAGGCTGAGGGACCACATTTCTCCGCACGGCTAGAGTTGGCGGGGTGCGCGCAGTTTGCGATGAATTGGGCTTAAGAATATTATCCAGAATCTCAGGGGCAATCATGCTCAGAGTCGGCTGCACTTTTTCGGGCTTAGTAATGAAAAAAGTTGCAGCAGCAATCAATAAAGCAACAACCAATACGTGTAACCCTACTGAAAGTACTATACATTTCTTTAGCAACCGACTCATCAGTCTTCCTCCCTGGTTCTAAGTGAAAACTTGGTAAGCCCATTCCGCTGGCATGCATCAATCACTGCATATAAATCCTTATTAAACCCTTGTTGATCAGCACGAATGTAAACCACTGTATCCGGGTTCTCCCCATGAGCTTTCTTTAGCTCCTCTTCCAGCTGAACCAGCGTCATCGGCTTTCGATCCAGTAAATATTGACCTGACCTACTCACTTCGACAGTACGAACATCATCACGTTTTATCGCCGTATCCGCAGACCCTCCTTCGGGCAATTCTAACTTCATCCCCTGCTCCAATAACGGAGTAGCAATCACAAAGATGATGAGAAGCACAAACGCTAAGTCTAGCATCGGCGTCACATTAAGATCACTCAGAGTGACCAATTGATTGCGTTTAGAATAGCGCTTCATGCACTCTCCTCCGCATCTGGAGGCAGCAGCTCAGGCTGGCCGTCATTCACCCTTCCCGGTTCAACATACGTTTCCTCTGTCGTTTTAAGCGGCTCGGCAACCGGACTCGGAGCTGGTGCACTTTCATTAATAACCGACTCAGGAGCCGCGTCTTGACCCACAAAGTTGCGAGGTTCACGAACATTAACCGGAACCTCCTGAAGATATTCTGCTTCAATCTTCGCGCTGAACTCCTGCGCAAAATTATCCATTTCCACCGTAGCTACTCTGAGGGTATGAACCAGCCAGTTGTAACCAAACATTGAGGGAATTGCCACTAAGAGCCCAGCCACAGTAGTAGCCAAAGCCGCTGCCACCCCTGGCGCCACAGTATTAAGAGAAGCGTTGCCTTGCTGAGCAGCAGAGCTAAAGACCTCCATAACACCCCAAACCGTACCTAAAAGCCCCATGAACGGAGCTCCGCTCACCGCAATGGCAAGCAGGATAATGCCAGATTCAAGTGCAACAGCCTCTCGAGCAACCGCACTCTCAATCAATCCCTTAATATGCTCCATAGATTTCAACGACACATAACGTTGTCGGTTACCCTCTTTATCATGCAACCGTTCCTCCAAGGCTATACAACCTTCCTGATAGACGTTAAAAAATGGGCAACCCTCCGCAGTAATTCTCCTCTCGTACATAGCAAGCACCCGTGACTGGGTGCGGAATTCCTGCCCAAAATACCTGTTGTACTTGCGGGCACGCCGCAATTGGGCAGCCTTAAATGCCATCACTCCCCAAGCGCAGGTTGAAAAAAGAACGAGGATGACAATA
>CACDBG010000035.1 GCA_902551155.1 uncultured Verrucomicrobiota bacterium
TACTTTCCAAGCAAACTCGTTGCATATAGTACATTTTGTAAACGGCCCTTCCTCAGTAAAAGAATGAAACACCACTGGTAATGGGATAAAATTCGGCACGAAATCAAATTCCTGCATTTCATTATAATCCTCTTTCTGATTTCCGGGCTCATCACTCACAACACGAGAATAACGGTTGATTCGGAATTGTCGAGATTACCAGCTGTTGATGAAATCGACTTGTTGATAAAGTTAAGCACACATATGGTTATAACCAGTGGCTACGAGAATTACCGATGAACTTGGAAAACCCGACATGGCTTTTGAGAAATCGCTTCGTCCCGAAATTTTTTCTGAGTTTGAAGGACAGGACAAGGTAAAGGAGCGATTGGAAATTGCCGTAACTGCTGCCAGTCAACGCAAGGAACCCATCGACCATCTATTACTCTCTGGCCCTCCAGGCCTTGGAAAAACAACTATCGCAAATATTATTGCCAAAGCAATGGGGGCTAATCTACGCACTACAAGCGGACCTACCATTGAAAAAGCTGCCGACCTAGCCGGACTATTAACGAATCTTGAGGAAGGTGATGTTCTCTTCATTGATGAAATTCACCGTATGCAAAAGACAGTAGAGGAATATCTTTATCCCGCGATGGAGGATTACCAACTAGACATCATTATTGACCAAGGGCCCAATGCCCGCAGTGTAAGACTAAACCTTCCACGGTTTACTTTGGTAGGAGCCACCACTAGAAGTGGCTTGCTCACCTCACCACTACTTACTCGTTTTCCGATTCGGGAACGATTAGATTATTATTCTTGTGAACACATGAGTCACATTGTTTCCCGATCGGCAAACTTACTGAATGTAATAATCGATACAGAGGGAGCAAACCAGATCGCTCGCAGGAGCCGTGGTACCCCACGTATAGCTAATAATCTGCTGCGGCGGGTGCGTGACTACGCCCAAGTAAAAGCAAATGGAGCTATCACCAACCAGATTGCCGATCAAGCCTTGGCGATGTTGGAAATTGACAACCACGGCTTGGACGAAATGGATAAGCGTATTTTAGAAACTATTATAGTAAAATTTAGAGGGGGCCCCGTGGGGCTAAACTCCATCGCAGCAGCCGTGGGAGAAGAAGCTGATACACTGGAAGAGGTCTATGAGCCTTTCCTCATCATGGAAGGCTATATCCAACGCACCCCGCAAGGCCGAACAGCCACTGAGCTGAGCTACCATAGATTAGGCCTAAAATTAGATGGCAAAGAACAACAAAACCTCTTATAGGCCTCCTGCGAACAACTCTCCCCTCTCTTTACAATAGAAAACCCATGACAAGTGACCCTGTTTGCCTTAAGTCTCACGCGGTTAATGCCTCGACGCGAAGACATACATTCAGTTCTCATTATTGGCGCAGGTCCGATTATCATTGGGCAAGCGTGCGAATTTGATTATTCAGGCACACAAGCCTGTAAAGCCATTAAAGAAGAGGGATATCGTGTGGTATTGGTGAATTCAAACCCTGCCACCATAATGACCGACCCTGAGTTTGCTGATCGTACTTATATCGAACCGGTCACGTCTGAAGCTGTGGAAAAAATCATCGTGCGCGAGATGGCCGAGATGAAAAAGCTCGGTGCTGAGGGAAAGCTCGTGCTACTCCCAACTTTAGGTGGGCAAACGGGCCTCAATACAGCCATGGAGCTCTTCCGTAATGGAATACTTGAAAAACATGGTGTAGAGATGATCGGAGCCAAAGCCGATGCTATTGAACGAGGAGAAGATCGCGAGCGCTTCAAAGAACTGATGCTTGAGATTGGCCTGGACGTGCCCACAAGCGGCATTGCTCATAGCATGGAAGAATCTTGGGCCATTGCTGAGAGGATTAACAAATATCCCCTAATCATTCGCCCTGCCTACACCTTGGGTGGCACCGGGGGTGGCATTGCATATAACCGGGATGAGTTTGAGGAATTGGCCAAGAAAGGTATCGACCTGTCACCGGTGAATGAAATCCTGATAGAGGAGTCTCTCATCGGCTGGAAGGAATACGAAATGGAGGTGATGCGCGATAAGGCCGATAACTGCGTCATCATATGTTCCATCGAGAATTTTGATCCTATGGGCGTGCACACCGGTGACAGCATAACCGTGGCCCCCATACAGACGCTAACTGACAAGGAGTATCAAATCATGCGGAACGCCAGCTTTGACATCATCCGAGCGGTAGGTGTCGAGACCGGCGGTTCAAATATTCAATTTTCCGTCAACCCCGATAATGGACGCATGATCGTCATCGAGATGAATCCACGCGTAAGCCGCAGCTCCGCACTTGCATCAAAAGCCACGGGATTTCCCATCGCCAAAATCGCAGCCAAACTTGCCGTAGGCTATACACTAGATGAAATTCCCAACGATATTACGCGTGAAACCCCTGCTAGTTTTGAACCCACCATCGACTATGTTGTCACTAAAATCCCACGCTTTGCATTCGAGAAATTCCAACAAGCTGACCCCACGCTCAACACTCAAATGAAAAGTGTTGGTGAAGCTATGGCTATAGGACGCACTTTCAAGGAAAGCCTACAAAAATGCCTTCGTTCCATGGAAATTGGGCGATCAGGTCTTGGAGGAGACGGCAAAAATTGGCGTATTGGTGGAGAAACCTACGGTGACCGAGACATCCTCCCGCGTGATATCGTCATCCAAAAACTAACCACCCCTAATGCCGAACGCATCTTTTACCTTCGTCAAGGACTGCGGGCCGGAATGTCCATTGATGAAATCTTTGAACTCACCGGAATCGACCGTTGGTTTCTCGTGCAAATAAAGCAAATAGTTGACTGCGAAGAGGAACTCGCATCAACAGTAACATAAGCTTACTCTCCCTGCCCTTGGACAGGACGGACACCACATACTTCTATGAGCGCTTTCGCGCAGTTGCCTCAGGTATTCTTGAGACTGGTTTTACAACTTTTCTACTGCTCATTGCAGTTAAATGGTTTAGCTTTGGAGCAACGGCCAAGGCATTAATTGCAGCGGCTGGAGCACTCGGATTTCTTTTGGGACCAGTTGTCGTTTCACGAGTAGCTGAAGCAGGATCGACAACGGCACAAGCAGCTTCCAAGTTGATGCTTGCAGCCAGCCTTGGGTTTTTAATTATTTCAATAATCGAAAATAGGTGGCTTTTCATTGGAGGAATTATTTTAACCACCACGATGGCAACAGCTGCTGTACCATTGGTAACCCAGATTTACCAAGAGAATTACCCGCGCAGCTCACGGGGCAAGTTTTTCTCACGCACAGCAATGATCCGAATCTCTAGCGCGGCAGTCTTTGGCTTAGCAGCGGGATGGGTCTTGAATAACCACACCAATGACAATCAATTATCAAACTACCCGCATTGGCTTTTAGGAATATTTGGTGGTGCGTTGATAATTGCTGCATTTTGCTTTTCACGCACCCCAGCCAAGCCTCTCACTAAGGCTAAAGGTACTCACCCGTTTCGCTCATTGAGATTTGTAAAAGAGGACAAACTCTTTCGCCACATTCTTATCTGCTGGATGCTCTTTGGGATAGGCAATTTAATGTTATTTCCTCTTCGTGTGGAATACCTCGCAAACGCAGAAGCCTATAGTGAAGATTACACACTAAACTTTGAGCCCACCCCTGTCCATATCGCTATCATTCTTGTCTTCATTCCCAACGCAATAAAGCTAGTGAGCAGCCCTATTTGGGGAGGCTTATTCGATCGAATGAACTTTTTCATACTTCGAGTAGTGTTAAATTTTTTCTTCGCAACTTCCCTGGTGATATTTTTCAACAGCGAATCAATGATCGGATTGATCATAGCCGCAGTCCTATTTGGAATTGCTAATTCGGGCGGGGAAGTAGCATGGAGTTTATGGGTAACCAAATTTGCCCCTCCCAAACATGTAGCCGATTATATGAGCGTTCATGTGTTCTTTAATGGCATACGTGTATTTCTATCTCCTTTCCTCGGGTTCTGGCTGATCGGAATTATTTCAGCATCCAGTCTAAGCCTCTTCAGTGCAGGTATTATCCTTGCTTCTAGTCTCGCACTTCTCTCCGATTACCCTGCCGAGGAAAAGGCCAAAAGAGGTGCCGCTCTTACCAAGGAAATCACCGATTAATACCTTTAGTCTTTGAGTAACCCCAGCAAATGCTCACGACTTTCCTGAACATTTTTGTATTTCGCAATTTTATCAGGCATTGTCTCAACTGCCATCTTCAGCCTATTTCGGCCATCTTTATCGGCAGCAATCTCTGCCACAGAAATATTGAGTATATTTATCCCAAAGATTAGAGCTCTAGTTTTTGGTAAACGAAACAAAACCTGATCCTCCCGTCTTACCCATACTTGATTCAAATCATAAGGTGGTTTAAGCGGAGGTATCTCGCATTCGGGATGTTGATTCAACTCTGGAGACCGACTCAATCCCCAGTTCAATCGCTCCCATGCTACACCAGGCTCTATAGCTCTCAAAAACTTATCTATTTGTTCCCCCAAACGTTCATTTAAAGTAGGAACAGGCGAATGAATTTCATAAACCGGTAAACCTATTTTCTCCTCAGGACGCCAAGATGAAGGAAAACAAACAACACCTGCCTGAAACACCTCCTTGCCCCGGTTATCAGTCAAAAGCACTATAAAATCCTGCTGCCAATGTAGGCCCAGTTCTGGGCATTCCTCTGCCGATATCCCTGCCCATTCCGTTAACTCTTCCACAGCTGCTTCGGCAGCCGGTTCTTGAAAGACATGCCGTTTAGTATGATATTCTATGATCTCCTTTCTTTTGGCTATTATGCTGTCATGGTCGGCTGTATTTTCAAAGAATTTCCGTGCATCTCCTTTGCGAATCCCAAACTTAAACTCAAAAGGTTTATCGGAAAACAACCCTGACAATCCCAAATGTTTATCCATTATTTGGATTAAGCAAATCTACCAGACCCCGTCGGTTATTCTCACGATTACGGGCATCATAAAATTCGACCGGATTATAATTATCTGTAAGCAATCGGCCTTGTTGAGAGTTAAACGTTCGGCGCCCCTTCCACATCAGTGCCATTTCTTTCTGAACATCTTGATGTTCGGAGAAAAACGGACCCTCACCACCAGCAGACTGATACCATTTATCCCACAATAAAAAAGATTCCTCTTCTGTTTTTAACTCCTTAAACATTTTTGCTGACTCGGCATCTGGTTCAGGAGAATGTTGAATTTGTAACTTCATACCCTTAGTAGCAACAAAAAACACATTCCCATAACCTGACGCGTGTACTGTGACCTTATTATCTCCAAAAACTTTTCTTAAAGTTTTATCCAACGAAGCAGAAAAGAACTGCCGTTCGGGATTGGATTCACCGAAACTGTTAATGACCAGAACCCCCTTTTCGGTGAGATGTGCTTTCATCTCCGAAAACGCTTCACGAGTCATGAGATGGCTTGGTGAAGAGTCCCCTAAAAAGGCATCCAATATAATTGCATCATAGGTTTCTTTTGATTGGGCTAAAAACTGGCGCCCATCTCCAATAGATAGATTAACTTTAGTTGAATCAAAAAAGAAATATTCTTCAGCCATAGGGACTACAGCATCGTTAATTTCAACCACATCTGTTTTGATTCCATCAGCAGCAAACTGCATAGGAACTACCCCTACTCCCATCCCAATACATAAAACCTTTTCAGTTTTTGGTGTATAGGCATGAGCCAACCAACGAAGTGCTCCTGTAAACAATGATCGGCTTTTTTTTGTAAGAGGATCATAAGTATTTTGAACCAGCTGGTCATTTAGGTATCTTCGCTCCACAAAGGAACCCCTCCGGTATTCGAGCACCAATAATTCACCATAGTTTGAATTAGCACGGGAAAGCACATCCCATTTTAAACCACCGTAATTCATGGTATTTCCAAAATAACCCCGAATGCCGCTATAGCCCATAATTATCGATAATCCAAGTGTCAAAATTATTACATTCATCCCCTGGCCTTTGTTCCAAAAGACAAAATAAATTGTACTTAATGCAATTAAAAACCCGGCTGTCATAAGCATAATAACTGAATTAGGTAAATGCGGAATTAACAAATAACCAATTAACATGGTTCCCAAGACGCTACCCAAGGTGCTGATTGCTGAGAGACGTCCAACATTTGAACCAACATTTTTAACTGACTTAGTTAATAATCTAATGAGAAAAGGACCTGTCATCGCCAATAATGCTAATGGCACAAGAAAAAGAAAAATTGAGGACAACAGGGTCGCCCAAGCCAATGGTAATTTTATGAGTTTTAAGCAAATTGGTTTTACCATGGGAACGGTCGCGGCCAAATACGCCGCTGCAGCTAGAATTGCATAATAGAGATGGCCCAATTTGGGCGACTTGTCTACCAACCATCCACCGGTATAGTACCCTAGAGATAATGCCACTAAAGTTACCGCAATTTGCGCCGTCCAGACAAAGTGGGAAGTTCCAAGAAACGGCGAAAGCATTTTAGCCCCCAGTATCTCAACAATCAAAATCCCCGCTCCAGTCATGGCAGCCGTAAAATAAAGAAAAATACGCAACCCTTTTGGAAGCCCCAGCGTTTCTTCAGACAAGATACTTTTATTTTTTTTCAAAGATTAGATATCTGCTAATTTATCCCATAACAGTGCGCTCATTTGCGCACCTTTGTGAAAACAATCTAAGTCAAACTTCTCATTTGGCGAATGCAGATTGTCATCTGGCAACGCCAACCCTAACAGCAATGAATCTGCCCCAAGCACTTTCTTAAATTCATTTATAATTGGAATGGATCCTCCTTCACGAAGCAGCACAGGCTCATATCCAAATGATTCATGCAAAGCCTCCAATGCCACCTGTGCCATGGGCCCAGTCGGTGATACATAATATGCCTCAGCACCATGACCATCTTTGATTTCAATTTTTACTGTAGATGGACATAATTTCTTTAAATGCTTTCGGAGCTCCCGATTAATACGACGAGGATTTTGATTAGGCACCAACCGACAAGTGATCTTTGCACTAGCCCACGCCGGAACAATTGTTTTACTTCCCTCCCCCTGATAACCGCTGGTCAAACCATTTATTTCCAATGTTGGCCGAGCGCTGCGCTGTTCGTGATGCGTATAACCCTTTTCTCCATAAAGCTCTGGAACCCCAACCAGTTTTCGGTATTCCGACTGATTAATAGGCAATCGCTTCATTTGTTTTCGTTCATATGCAGTAAGCTTTTCTACGCCTTCATAAAAACCTGGCACCGTGACGCGACCCTTATTATTTCGCAACGCTCCGAGCATCTGACAAAGAACCATTGCGGGGTTATCAACTGATCCGCCGTATATTCCAGAATGCAAATCTGCATTAGGCCCTCGCACAGTTACTTCCATTGCTGTAACTCCACGTAATGAATAAGTGAGCGCAGGATGCTTTTTTGAAGGCATGCCTGTGTCTGAAACTACAATCCCATCACATTTCAATTCGCGTTTTTTCTCGCGTAAAAAGTTCACCAAGCTCTCACTACCCACCTCTTCTTCCCCTTCAATCACAAAAGTCAAATCACACGGTAAATCAGTACCGGTCTGAAGGTAAGCTTCTACTGCCTTAAGGTGAGCAAAATGTTGCCCCTTATTATCTGTAGCTCCCCGCGCATAAACTGCACCTTTTCGGATTGTTGGCTCAAAAGGTGGACTAGCCCATTCTTCCAAAGGCTCAACCGGTTGAACATCGTAATGACCATATATTAGGTAGTGAGGTCGCTTTCCAGCACGCTTTGGAGTAGTAGCCGTTACGATTGGGTGAAAATCGGTAGCATGCTTTTTTGCCCTTAAGCCAATCCCTCGACAATGTCTAACTAACCAATCTGCCGTCGAACACACATCCTTCTTATGATTACTTTGAGCAGAAATACTAGGTAACCGGAGATACTCACATAATTCCTTTTCGAAACGTGACCGATGAGTCTTAAGATATCGTGTAACTACAGGCATCCTGTGGCTATTATTGTAACAAAATGATGCACCCAATCAATAGCTAGTCGATAAATGGAAGAATACGGAGAAGTTGAAATGGCAGCTTAACCGGAACAGCGAGTATTGTACCGGTAAGAATTCCCGTAATCATCGCTTTATCTGTCTCATATTCAGGGTCACTCAAAGGACCTTTGATATTGATAAAACTTGGCAACTTCACAAATCCGTCTTTCTCAGTAAGTAAAACGTTATACTTATATGTTTTAGCTGCCAACTCAACCTCCACCTTTTGATCAACTGAGGTATCTATGATGCGATCACTCATCTGCCCATCTCCTTCTGCCTTAAGTCTGATTAATGGCCCTGCCATCAGAAACTTCAATTCTGCCTTCTCCTCTTTTACCCTCAAATCCAATTCTGCTGAGTTAAAATGTGACTCTAGCAAATCAGGCATTCTTAATACTGTGGCAATTACACTGGTAATAAATCCATCTTCCTTGAAAGCCCAGTGTGAGCCTTCAATTTTAAGCGTTGCTGGCAATTCGGGATCTATACCCCCGGCGGTAAAAGTACGCCTGAATAACTCCCCGCTCAAAGCATCACCTTTGGCACGCAATTTTGCAGTAAGCCGACCCCATTTTACCTCATTTTCAGGGTGAAAGTGATTAATCACAGGATCAAGAGCTAGATTTTGGCAGCTAATATTTAAATCATAACTAATATTATAGCCCGAACCGGGGATAATAAATCCCTCAATCATTACTGGAGACTTCAATAGCCGCATTTGAAGGGGCAATAATTCTATCTTTCGTCCTTCCATTCTTACTCTGCCAGCAACCTCGACTGCATTAAGATCACTCCAAAAAAGACGCTTAATATCCAGATCAACCAATAATCTCTTCAATGCAAAGCGATCTTTGGATGTTTGATTGGAAGTATTTTCAAGTCCAGATTTTGACACTAAAGTATTTTCGTTCACTAAACCCATAATGGGATCAATATCCAAAGCGTCAGAGTTTAATTTTAAACTTAGCACAGGTTTCATTATATCCGTCAAATCAATTGCCCCTGTTACCATCAACTGATTAGCGGCCCTTTCCGTTCTGGGAATACTTGCAACGAAATTCTTTATATGAAAAATCCGATCTTTCCCTACTGCGTCAATCTTGAAGCGTGAATCTAAATTCATTGATGGCTTGTCAGAAGCTTTCGATTTCAGCTCAAAACCCTTAAGTTCGATACCACCCGAAAATTTACTAGACCCTAATTTAGGAAATGCTAGCTCAGCTTGTCGTACCGATATTTGGCCAGACCGAATTTCTTTATTAAATTTCCATTTAGCTAGCGCTGCTGTTGCAATTTCAGGACCTAAATCCATGGATCGTATGTTAATGTGGAAATCCTCTCCCTTTATTGAACCATTAACATCATATTGCGCAATTGGATTCTCATTCTGCATAATGGACCCGCTAATATTATCAAAAGAAATGATAACCTCTTCCCCGGAAAAGGTGCCAAGACCAATAATTCCCTCAAAGGAATGCTCCATATCCAACGGGCCGGCAGGCCAAAACCCATTGCTTCGGTTAAAATTCAATCCTTTTATGCTCGCACCCAATCTGCCCGATATTTCTCCATTAGAAATCGTTGCATTGGCCTCTAAACGATCCACTCTACCGGCATTCATTCGAAAACCTTTAAGCACGGTGTCAGGCAATAAATTTAGTACTTTATAGTCCAAATCATTTATTGTGATTTTAAAATCTCCTTTTTCAATTTCGGACTCATACTTACCGACGCTACTAACCCCCCCAATCTTTTGATCTCCGAGGGTAAATGTTACGTTTGCGGTTTCCGAATTAATACTCCAATTAGAATTTTGGTGTAAGTAATTGATTTTCATACCCACTTCAAAACCTAGAGGCTGAGCGGGCAATCTCAAATTAGGAGCATCAAACACTATATTTTCACCGTTCAAATGGCCCAATATTTGAATTGTCCCATTTTCATTGATGTCAACTTTCAGTGGCTTGGAATTAGAAACCCTCCCAGAAGCCAAATCAGCCGATCCTAATTGTTTAGCAATCAACTGCCGGAGCAGCGTATGTGATATCTCGGTTTTGTTGAGTGTACATTTAAGGCGCCCAGTAAACGGGTTGTACTCTTCAATCGAACCAATTACCAAGGCATCTTCACTGTTCAAATCCTGACGATTAAGCGCTGCCAAATGAAAATGATTTATCACAGTCTTAAATTGCTCCTTTTTTCCCCAAAGTAAGTTAACATCCACTTCAGAAAGTTTGGCATTAACTGGTTCTGACCAGTCGGTAATTACTCCTTTAAAAAGAGATATAGATCCGATCAATGAGGTTTTAGTGTCCTGATCGCGACTGTGTTTAATTTGCAATGAAGCATCAGCTTTACCTCCGCGCAATACCCCCAAAGACACAACTTGATTAACTAGATCTAAGTCTACTTCCTTTAAAGTGAGATTATCCAAATGAAAAGTACCGCCCCGAAAATCATAAATTCCCGTTACATAAAATTGGGTCATCAAAGTATCACTAGCTATATTGGCAGCAGCGTTAAGAGACTCTATCTTTAAGCGACTACCATCATTCAAACTTGCCTTGAATATTGCCCGAGTCGTAAGGTTGGTTACAGAGTATTTGCTTCCTCCCCCTGTAAAATTACGCAAAGATAACTCCCCCTCAAAATTTTGTTGATTCAGGTCACCAAATTTCAGCCCCAAACTTCCGTTGCAATCAAAAACACCTCTCTTGCAATTTACACCTATATTCGGAACCCATGCTGACAGGACTGGCAACTGACCGGAAGCCACCAATTTTCCTGATGCACTTTTTCTGTCAAAATCCATAAGAAACGGCCAACTGACACTCAACACTGGATCTGATTTGGATCCTAGTCGGGCGGTCAAACTTTTCACCGTTAGCGTTTTGAAATTTTCCAACTCACCTACAGACTTAACCTCTAACTTACCTACAGTAATTCCTTGATCATTAACGGGCACCTCTATGTCTGTCCCATCACCAGATAAAATAAATTCTATGTGACGACCCGCCCTTTCTGTCATCATATCTACCTTTAGATTGGCTCGCCCTTTGCTAACATAACGTCCAATCCATGGCTCCCACTCTGTAGCATCAATATCAGTAAGAGAAATTTTCAATTTAGAGTCCGGAGCCTCTATTTCTTTTTCGGCCCAAGACAGAATCATTGGTTTTTCCAATTTTCCATCCATTAATTTACGGTCATTATTACGGCCAACTAATTGGAATCGACTGATATCAGCTCGGTTAGCAGCAAAATCAACCTGAACGGAGTAATCAGCATTCAACTCCTCAAGTAATGGCATGGTCATTCGCCCATAGTTCACATGGAAAGGTTTTGAATGAACTGACCCACTAAATCGAATCACCTTGCCGAACTCGGAAAGGCTCAATTGGTTGGTGCTGTTGAGAACTGTCGATTGAAAATCTAGCTTAACCTTCCTTCCAACAAGATTCATCAGCTCATGATCAACACCATGCATTCCAACTTCAAGCTGAGCACTCCCTTCTTCCAGATCCATCGGCCCACGAACTGTCAATGACCCCATACGATCGTCTCCACGGTTGAGAAAAATGGATAGCCGCTCAATGCTATTGGGTTGTATCAAGGAGTCCCAATCAATCTCTAGGTTTTGAGCATAATCAAATTGATCAGACGTCTGAAAGATTCTGGCTTTAGCTTTCGAGGCCAGTCTGAGAGGATTCCAATCCCTTGAAAAAACCAATTCTGTTTTAATGGAGAGAGTTCCCTCGATCGAATTTAACGTATCATCATTGAACTGCTCAACATATCGAAATCCTGTTGAGAGATTTAATGCTCCCTCAGTCAAATCATTTCCAAACTCCTCAGCTTGTATCTGAAAATTTGAACCTATGATATTCTCTTTTGTTCCATTACTAAATTGACGTGTAAAAAATACACGCCCTCCGAATACTTCTATCTTGCCCAAATGTACTAGTGGTAGAGCTCCGGTCTCTTTTTTTGAAACCCTGAAAAAGGGATCCAGATTTGTCTCCCCTTTTGAATCCATTTTCACGAAAACATCAGGCTTAACCACTTTCACACCATGAAAACTGACATCTCCTGAAATGAAATCCTTTAAACTATATCTTAACCTTAACTCTTGAGCTTTAAAACAAGGTTGATGGCCACTCGCTTTAATGGTGACCCCTCTAAGAATCATTAAGTTGTTTAATGACCAGTCCGCTGATTGAACGGTTATCGTGCCATTTATCGATTCCCCTATTCGCGGCAATAATACTTTCTGTAAAAACCACTCACTACTACCCACATTCCAAGCCGTCACAACAAAGAAACCCAAGCAAACTACGACGACCAAGACACGCTTTTTCCAAGACCAGCCTGTCCCTGCGTCTTCCGGAACTAAGGGCTCTATTGAGTAAGGTTGCATATACAGTGTGAAATACAGGCATACAATACCATGCAAGCCACTTACCTGTCACCTTCTCAGAAGATAAAAGAGGGAAAGTTCTGTTAATCTAATTTTTACCTCTTAACCCCTCTTAACTAAGAGGTTTGAAAACTTAACATATGTCAGCAACGCAACAAAAAAACACCCACTTTAAGCCGACCTATGATTGAAGGCTCATCTGAAATCATAACCTTGAAATCTGGTCTATTCTTCCTTCTTATCCTCTTCCTTCTTATCCTCTTCCTTCTTATCCTCTTCCTTCTTTATCCTAAGTTCATCTACCAGTTTTTGATATTTTTCACGAATACGCTTTTCCTCATCTTTGGCCAGATCAATCCCAGGAAGATTCTCCTGCTCAGATACTGCCTTTATCGCAGCCGCTTCCGGAGTTTTCAATACCGTGGGTCGCATGAGCACAATCAATTCATTGCGTTCATCTATGTCCTGAGTTTTCTCAAAGAGCCTACCCAACAAAGGAATGTGACGGAGCACCGGAACCCCATCCTCGTAAGTTGTCGTCTTTGTTTTTATAAACCCACCTAGTACTATCATCTCCCCGTCACGGACAGCTACTTTTGCATTAGCTGATCGATCAGTAGTAATTGGAACACTGTTTCCATTAATAGTCTGTGAACCTACAATATCTTGGATCTGCTGCTGCAATTCCATCACCACAAGCCCCTCTTCGTTAATAAATGGAGTAACGTTCAGGGTAATTCCAATTTTTTGAAGCTGATATTGAGAGCTACTGCCACCACTAATATCTGTAATGGTACCCGTTACCACTGGCCTAGTATCCCCGATAAAAAGCTCAGCATATTCAGCATGTGAGGTTTGAATTCTCGGCCTGGAGTGAAGCGTTACCCGCGTATCATTTTGAATAGCATTCACAGCTACTTCCCAGTTGTTTCCCAAAAACCCCCAATAATTAAATCCGGTGGTAGCTCCGGATATAGACGTATCAGTAAACCCAGCTGGCCCCATAGCAGAAGCAAGTGCGCTGCTTAACTGGCCTTCATCATTCAGGCCCTGCTTGCTTTGCCGCATCGATACTCCAAAGTTCTTTTCATCGCCTAGAGCCACATCGATAATGATAGCCTCGATAAGCACCTGTGGCTGAACGGTATCCAATTTGGCTATCAGTTCTGCAGCTGCATCCAAGTGGCGGCGTGTCCCAATTAGAAGAACCTCATTACCTCTGTTGTAAGAAACAATCTGGGTATCGCCCAGGATAGGCAGCCCAATACCAGATACTCCAGCACCTCTCTGAATTGTACTTAAACGACTGGACAGGTTACTACGGCTTGTAGAGGTGCCGCCACGGCTGGAAGTAGAGCCACGACTAGAAGTGGAACCACCTGTGGTCCGACTAGAAGTGGAACCGCCTGTAGTTCGACTAGAGGTGGAGCCACCTGTGGTTCGACTTGTACCCCCTGTAATTCGACTGCCTTGAGGATTATTTGTTAAGGTGCTTAATACTGCCTGAATGTCCTCAGCACGGGCGTATTTAATTTTTATCAACTCATACTCTTCCTTGATGTCCACAGGCACATCTACCTGTTCAAGCATTACCAACATTCGTTTAACGTTGTTGGCAGCATCCCGAATAAACAAAACATTGGCACCATCAACGGACACAATGGCATTGGGGGATTTAGCCATCGAAGATATAATATCGAGAGCAGCCCCTGCCTCAATATGTTTGAGCGGGTACGGCCCCATGATAGGCAACTCACTGTCTGGGATACCATCAATAGTCAACTTTGGGTAAAAAGTCGGCGGGGTTTTTGGTACTTCAGCTGACGGGATAACCTGTATAAACTTATCTCCCTGAGGAATTACGGCGATTTGCCGCTGCATCATAAGTGTCTCATAAAAATCCTTAGCCTCTTGAAAAGTAAGATCGTTATTTGTTTTAAAATCAAATGTTACTTTAGGAAGATTTTGTGCTGGGATCATTGTTTTATTCACTAAAGTACCATACTCCTCAAGCAGCACACTTAGTGGAATTCCCTGCATTGTTAGCCCGCGCGGAATCACTATCTTTCCGGCATCAGGAACAGCTGGCACTGCCGGATCTGGATTAGCAGGAACAGCTGGTACTCCCGGGTCTGGATTAGCAGGAACAGCTGGTACTCCCGGGTCTGGATTAGCAGGAACAGCTGGCACTGCTGGATTTGGGGCTGGCTGAGCGGCGGCCAATACGGCACATCCAAAACAAGCCATAAGGTTCAGTATTATTTTCATTACTACTTATTGGGTTTAGATTGGGTTGGGGTCTTGGGTTTTACCGGCTTATTTTCTGCCACCTCATTGTTTTTTGGGTAGCTTGCAACAAACGTCAAATCCACTTTAAGCTTCAGTCGATCCGATGTAGGCGACACGTTCAACGAGCCGACCCGAATCATTGATTTTTCCTCTTCTGATATATTCTTCAGGAACTCCACCAGATCCTCAGTCGACGCTTGAAAAGTCACGGTTCGTCTCTCCTCATCAAAATCCTTATTTTTTCGACTTCCCCCTTGAGCACCACGACTTCTTGTAAAATTAAGGCCACTACGCACCCCTTTACTGTAAATCTCCGCCTGAAGATTCTGTGCTTTCTTTTTATCAGGCACCTCACCCATTTCCTTTTTCAAGGTACTTACGCTCATCTTCAGATTATCCAATTCTGCCTCACCTGCTTCCTTGGCCAACTTTTCATTCTTCTTTTCAAAATCCTGAAGAGCATCGCTTAACTCGAAGTACTGTGGGCCCATAAAAAACCAAACAACATTGCCTATCACCAAAACGGCCAACAGGAATATGATGACCGACCTTCGTTCATTTTCCTTTACGCCTATTTTTCCCAGCAGCTCAATCATTTCTTAACCTCATCGCGTTTCACACTACACACAATCGTCCAGCTCAAATAGCCCGCTGCTCGCGCATCCATATTAGGTGGTTGAACTTCCCTAAAAAGATTATCTAATACGACTTCGTCTCCTCTAATTTTCTCTACTTCCTCCCCTGCCAAAGCCTCAGCATAATCCTGCAACAACTGTGTATCACCCTGTGACACCCTCCCTTTTAGAAGAATATTACTACCTTTGGCATCACGAGATTCAGTAAAATTCATTGCATCCAATGTAATTGTCTCTGGAATGTGTTTAGCAACCGCCCTAAAAACGTTAAGAGCAGTACCTCGCAGTTCACGCTGTTCCATAAGCAAGCTTAGCTCTACTCTCTTCTCTTTAACCTCCTTTTCGATCTTGCGAGCCTTCCTGTTGGCTTGATAGGCAGCTTCCTCTTTGTCCGAAACCTGTTTCTTCATCACGAAATAAACTGAAAGCAGCACCACATAAAACATTAAAGACCAAGCGAGAATATTCCCCCAAACTCGATCAACATCATTACGATGATAAGCCGCACGCTTCTCTGGAGGCATTAGGTTTCCCTGCTCTAGCGGGCGTTGCGCACGGGATGCAGCAACTGCAGCCATCGCATTTATTTCAGGCGGCTCCTCAACCTGGACTCCCTTGCCAGCCCATCCATTCATAACATCCAACCATTGGCCTCCCAGCTCATTATTTACCACCAAATGCCAATCAGTATCCCCAGTCAGCCACCCCTCCATTTCCCCAGCCCAAGTGGTTGCAGTAAGATGGCTGGTTAACTCATTCAAGTGCTCGTTTGAACTAAGAGCTATTTGGGTAATGTTATGAAGGACTCCCTCATCCCACCATGCCACAGTGCATACTACTTGCTCTTCATTGGGGGTGGGATAGATCCACGCTCCATCCGGAAGATCACCACCTTGCGGAGTTGCCATAATCTGATGCAGCACCGCCGGCTCCAATCGGTCTGGATTGTACCCAATCTTTTCTAATTCTCCAACATGTCGCTCAACCACCGCACGGTCGGCAATCATCACCACTACAGTCTGCTGATCACGATCAGAACGATAAATCGGCACGACCTCGAAAGTCCAAACTGCCTTGATAAGCGGAAGGGGTGAAATTTTTTCCAATTGCAGCCCTACCATACCCGGCAATTCTTTTTCGCTACACTTCGGCAAGTGAACCACTCGAAAATAAACCTGATGAGATGGGATCCAAGCATCATTCTGACAGTGA
>CACDBG010000036.1 GCA_902551155.1 uncultured Verrucomicrobiota bacterium
GGAACTCCACCACCAGGATTCTGCACCCCAGCAAAAGCTAATTCAGTAATACCCATGAAAGCAATCGCTACGATTGCATTTTTTGCGATGAATTTCAGCCTCTTCATTACAGTAATAATAGCACGTTTTGTACCATTGCGAAAGGTTTGGCACTTTTCTGCTTCACCTTCAGCACAGCTTTAATTTGACCGATTTTAGCCTAAAAGTCTATGATTTTAGCTACTAAAAGGTATCTGACTTGGAAAAAAGACGACTAATAAATATCCTTAACATTTTTGTAGCCGGAATTTCCGTGGAAGTCGGCTATTCTCAGGTGGATTTTTCAAGAGATATTCAGCCTATTTTTGCAGAACACTGCACAAAGTGCCACGGGAGCGAGAAACCCAAGGGAGGGCTGGATATGACCAAGCGCGCAGGCATAGTCAAAAGATTAAAATCCGGCGGACAAGCTGTAACCCCACATCACCCGGAAAAAAGTGAGTTACTGCGACGTCTAAGCACCAGTGACCCTGACGAATTAATGCCGCCTAAAGATGAAGACAAGAAGTTGTCAGCCGAACAACAAGCCCTCATCCGCCAATGGATTAGCTCTGGCGCCCAATGGAGTACTCACTGGGCTTACCGTCCGCTGAGCAAAACTGCCCCAGCTAAAATTAGAGATGCCCAGTGGATTCGTAATACAACCGACCAGTTCGTACTGGATAAACTGAAAGCCGCTGGCGTTGAACCATCACCGATGGCAGATCGTTACACTCTGGTCCGCAGGCTATACTACGATCTTCTCGGTTTACCACCCACACCGAAAGAAGTAGATAATTTCGTCAATAATCGCACTGCCGATGCTTACGAAATACTGGTTGATCGCCTGTTAAGTTCACGACATTTTGGTGAACGCTGGGCACGTCACTGGCTAGACATGGCACGCTACGCAGATAGTGATGGCTACGAAAAAGATCGCCCTCGGCCCAACGCATGGCGTTACCGAGACTGGGTGATTAACTCCATTAACAACGATATGCCGTTTGACCAGTTTACCATTGAACAACTCGCTGGTGATCTTCTGCCAAATGCAACAGGCCGACAAAAACTCGCCACGGCATTCAATAGACAAACGCTAACCAATACCGAGGGGGGCACCGATAGAGAGCAGTGGCGGGTAGCAGCGGTAATGGATCGTGTGGAGACGATTGGGAGTGTGTGGCTAGGACTCACTGTCTCTTGCGCTCGCTGTCACGACCACAAATACGATCAGTTATCACAAAAAGAATATTATCAGTTCTTCGCCTATTTCAACAATGGTGACGAAAGTAGCGCCAGCGTACCACGCTCCCAAAAGGATTATACCGATTGGCTGGCAACCAAAACTGAACATGACAAACAACTCGAAAGTCTGCGCTCCCTGATAGCCTCTCACAATAAGGTTTTGGAGGGCAAGATGCCGGAGCTGGAGCAAAAACTCCTTAAAAAAATTAAAACCCAACAAAGCAACCCCGAAAAATTCCATACACTAGACCTCGCCTCAGCAAAAGGCCCTAAAGGCGTCATTTTTAAAAAGCAAGAAGATGGCTCGTTATTGGTCTCAGGGGCAAACCCTGCCAAGGCGAAATATACACTCGAATTTGATACCTCAGTAAATGATATTACAGGATTGAAGATAGAAGTTTTACCAGATAAATCACTTTCAGCTAATGGCCCTGGTCGTACTCAACATGGAAACTTTGTTCTGAATGACGTACGTGTTTACGCCACGGATAAAGCTAAGTTCAACGCCAACCAACACCGTGTTCCCTTAGTAAGCGCACGTTCAAACTATTCGCAAAAGGATTGGCCCGCTAAAAATTCAATAGATGGCAATGTAGCAGAGGGTAAAAACGGCACTGGTTGGGCCATAGCAAATCAATATGGAAAAGAACACTATCTAATAATTTCTACAACTCGCTCAATTAGTTTTAAGGAACCAACACGCCTCCAAGTAGTTTTGGATCAACAATACGGGACACAACACACTATCGGGCGGTTTCGTATAACCGCGCGTACAGGACACGCTCCTAACGACGGCATTCCTGCATCAATCGTTCAAGCTGTGCAGATACGAAAAGACAAACGCCACCCAAGCCAAACAAAAGCTTTACTTGATTACTTTTCCAAAAATGACCCAAAAATAAAACAACTCCAATTAAAACTTGGAAAACCCGCCCCAAAACCTCCCGTTATGAGTGTGCGGGTTATTTCCGAACGCACCAAATCACCCCGCACAACGCATATCTTACACCGCGGTGAATTTAAGCAACCAAGAGACAGAGTAGCGGCGCTCACCCCTGAAATATTACCATCATATGAAAACCAAGCACAAGGCGATCGGCTCGATCTTGCCCGCTGGCTTGTTAGCGGAAAAAACCCGTTAGTTGCCCGGGTTACGGTTAATCATATATGGGGTAATCTCTTCGGAGAAGGTATCGTACGAACCCCCGATGACTTTGGAATTAGAGGACAGGCCCCGACCCACCCTAAACTACTGGATTGGCTGGCAAATGAACTCATCAGCAATAAATGGTCACGCAAAAAAGTGATCAAACTAATTGTCACAAGTGCCACCTACAGGCAAAGCTCAACGCACCGACCAGAATTAGAAAATCGCGACCCATCGAACCGACTGTTACACAGGCAAAACCGCTTTCGCGTTGAAGCCGAAATTATTCGTGATCTGAACTTAGCAGCAAGTGGCATGCTTTCGCGTAAGATAGGAGGCCCCAGCGTTTTCCCCCCATTACCAGCTGGTGTTGCAGCTGTAAGTTATGCGAATAATTTCAAATGGGCCACAAGTAAAGGGGCGGATCGAAACAGACGCGGGCTGTACACTTTTTTCAAACGCACCGCACCCCACCCCAACCTATTAACCTTTGATTGCCCTGACAGTAATGTGACCTGCATAAAACGAAGCCGGTCCAACACTCCCCTCGCTGCCCTAACAACACTTAACAACGAAGTATTTAGCGAGGCTGCAAAAGCATTAGGCAATCGACTGATCCAAGAAAAAGAAAATGATAGCGATCGCATCATCTACGGATTCAGACTGTGTGTTGCACGTACCCCCACAATTAGCGAGCAAGAATCACTACAGTCGCTACTGAATGCTGCTCGTAAATACTATAGAGCCCATAAAACTGAAGCGATGATTTATAACGGTGAAACTGAGGCAAGCGCATGGGCTGCCACCGCACGTGTAATGCTTAACATGGATGAATTTATCACCCGCGAATAAATTGACTTAAGACATTCAAAGAAACCTCCATGGACAATAGTGATCAGCTAGAGCTATCCTTAAACAACCAGGCACGACGCGACTTCCTGACTACTTCAGCCTGTGGCATCGGCGGGGTTGCCTTGTCATCAATGCTACTAGAAGACGGACTACTCGGCAGTGAGTTTGCTAATCCGATGGCACCAAGCAAACCCCACTTCGAAGCAAAAGCAAAGGCATGCATTTTCATTTTTATGGCAGGTGCTCCATCACACCTAGACCTATTCGACCCAAAGCCCGTGTTAAATAAGCGTGATGGCCAAAAACTCCCAAAGGAAATTTTGGATAAAGCTAGGTTTGCATTCATCCAACCAAATACTGCTACACTCAAAGGGAGCAATCGTACTTTCAAAGCACACGGACAATGCGGCATGGAGCTAAGCGACTACCTGCCACATTTAGGAACCGTCGCCGACGACCTTTTACTTGTAAGATCCATGCACACCGATGAGTTCAACCACCATCCTGGACAATTACTGATGCAATGTGGCGTCTCTCGCTTTGGAATGCCAACAATGGGGTCCTGGCTCACCTATGGACTAGGAAGTGAATCACAGAATTTGCCAGGCTACGTAGTTCTAAACGCTGGACGCGGCTCTAGTGGCGGAGCCACATTATGGCAAAGCGGCTTCCTGCCTTCAACTTACGAAGGAGTGCTATTTCGCCCACAAGGCGAACCCGTACTTAATCTAGACAACCCAAAAGGGCTTCCACCAGAACTACAAAGACTAGGGCTCGACACACTGCTTCAACTTAACAAAGGCCGATATGAGAAGGTTCAGGACCCTGAAATTAGTAGCCGTATTGCAAATTATGAACTGGCTAGCCGAATGCAAACAACCGCTCCTGAATTAATTGACTTATCAAAAGAAACTAACTCAACGAAAAACGCCTACGGTTTAAATCGACCTGAAGTAAAAGGCGGAGGACGCGGCAAACTGGGAAATACCTACCAGGATTTTGCCCGCAACTGCCTGTTAGCAAGACGACTAGTGGAACGAGGAGTACGATTTATAAACATCGTATATGCCTCGTGGGACCACCACAGCAACCTAGATCCCGAATTAAAATATAATGCAGGGGCAGTCGACCAACCTATCGCTGCATTAATTAAGGATTTAAAGCAACGCGGCATGCTTGATAGTACAATGGTAGTTTGGGGCTCAGAATTTGGCCGCACTCCATTGGGTGAAAACCGTGGTGGGCGGGCCGCAAATACAGGTCGCGACCATCACCCATTCTGCTTTTCTATGGCACTTGCAGGCGGCGGCATTAAAGGCGGACAAATCTATGGTAAAACTGATGAGATCGGCTGGGAAGTTGAGAAGAACCCAGTCCACCCTAATGACCTTCATGCAACAATGCTTAACAGATTTGGTATAAACCACGAAAAACTAACCTACCGGTTCCAAGGCCGAGACTTTCGACTGACCGATGTCGCCGGTAAAGTAATTCAAGATTGGATTGCCTAATGGAAATTTTCCTCAACGGAGAGTTTATTTCTGAGGACAAAGCCTACATCTCACCATTTGATCGTGGATTCATGTATGGAGATGGCGCTTTTGAAACTCTAAGAGTATACAACGCTAAAGCATTTCTCCTGGAAAGACATCTGGGCCGTTTAGCGCACACCTTAGATGGCTTAAAAATAAATGATCCTTATTCATTTGAGGATTGGTTCAAGTACTGCAACCGATTGATTCAAATAAACGAACTTGATGACTGTATAATGCGAATCCAAGTATCCCGAGGTGTGGGCAAGCGGGGATACGGAAGTCTCGAAAGCAACACACACACGTCGCTAATTTCAATACACGAAGCTCCTCCCGTTTCAGGGATTAAAACCAATCTTAATTTAATTACTGCATCAAATATACTTAGTGATCATAACCCACTATCAACAATGAAAACGGCCAACAAGCTGGTAAATATCATTGCGATGCGCGAAGCCGAAATGGCTGGAGTAGATGACGCGCTACTCCTAAACCGAGAAGGTAATATTGCTGAAACGACATCAGGAAATATCTTTGCATTTATGAAGGGTGAGCTACACACGCCACCTATAAGCAGTGGCTGCTTAAGTGGGATAACCCGGGGATTAATTTTGGAATTAGCGAAAGATTTGGGCATAAGCTGCTTGCAGAACAATATCACCCCAGAAAGATTAACAAATTCTAATGGTGCTTTCTTAACCAATAGTGTTCGACAGATTCAACCTATCGGTAGTTTAGATGAAAAAGTAATCCCAGAGAACGAACTGACCAATAAATTTGCAAACGCCTACAATAAAAAAATAGCAAAAACGACCTCCTGATATCCATGGATCTTCCATCAGTCATAAAAGATTTATTATACACAAATTCATTACCCTCTCTGGGGTCGGAGAAGCGCGACGATTCTTTCGATTTAACGAAATGCGACGACCTAATCGAAAACGCACTTGAATTTACAGGCACAGAACAGCAGGATTTGATCCGAAGCGCCTTACTGCTGTGGCACGATCATTTGGAGGCGTCACACGAAATATCGCAATGTCTTAATTCAAAAGACGGATGCTTTCTACACGCGTTGATGCACCGTAGAGAGCCCGATTTTCCAAATGCCAAATATTGGTTAAATCAGACCGGCCAATATAAAGCCTATTCAGAAATTGCAAGACGATCAAAAATTTTACTGATAGAGGAATCCCTACCAAGTCTATTTACTGATGAATGGAATCCTTATGCCATGGTTGATAGCGTTGAACACGCCAAGCCAAACACACAAACATACAAGACCCTCCAGAAAATTCAGCAAATTGAGATGGAGATATTTATTGAAAAAATTACTCTTAGCTATCCTTAATAAAAGCACACAACGCATCTACTAACCCGCTGTCAGCAAAAACCTTTGCCTCTACCTGTGGGCTGACTCCAGCTTCAACCAAAGCCTTCGTGGTCTGTGGGCCAATACTGGCAATCTTAATGTTATGTTTGTTAAATATTCTAATTAAATCAAATTTACTATCGAAATTCTCGACCGCCGAAGCACTTGAAAAAACAATCCATTCTGCCCCCTCTTCACTCAATCTCGCAACATTTCCTAAGCGGTCTTCCGTCTCAGGAATATTTTTATAAACAGGAACATCATCAACAATCGCTCCTAACAATTCCAAAGCTTTTGGAAGATCAGGATTGGCCACTTGCGCGCGCAATAAAGCTACATTTTCATTCTCAATACTAAATTCCTCGCTCTCTTCAAAAGCCTTGGCGATACCTTCAGCGGTATATTCCATCGGCATCAAATCTACTTTGAGATGCATTTCCTTTAATCTAGAAGCTGTGGCTGAGCCAACTGCAGCAATCCTGCACCCACCCAAATCACGCAAGTCATCAAATCCCCTGAAAAAATAACTAAAAAATCGATCAACACCATTTACACTGGTAAAAACCAGCCACTGATAAGACCCCAGGCCCAAAAGCACATCCTTTAGTGGCTCTTTGTCATCAGGCTCAACCAACCGGATAGTTGGAATTTCAACAACTTCGGCCCCTTGTTTATTAAGCAGTGATTTTAAATTAGTGGATTGCGTTATTGCGCGCGTCACAACAACTCGTTGCCCTGATAGAGGGCGCGCCTCAAACCAATTTAAATCTTTTCGGAGTTTAACAACACTACCAAAAATAATAACGGCTGGTGAACGAAAATTAATTTCTTCAGCCTTTTTGGCAATATTTGAAAGCTCACCAACTAGTGTCTGCTGCTGCCCAGTTGTTCCCCATCTTATTAAGGCAGCCGGTGTTGTTGCTTTTAAACCGTTCTTCAACAACGTATCGGTTATTAGCCTTAACCTCTCAACCCCCATTAAAATAATTTTTGTTCCGGGTTCTTGCGCAAGATAATTCCAGTCAATTGTGCTGTGGTCATTATCGGACTGCTCATGTCCGGTGACTAATGAAATACTGGAGCAATGATCTCTGTGTGTAACAGGAATTCCTGCATATGCTGGAACCGCACTGATCGAGCTTACTCCAGGAACTATTTCAAATGGAACCCCCGAGGCCGCTAAACTTACAGCTTCTTCGCCACCTCTACCGAAGATAAATGGATCACCTCCTTTTAGGCGAATAACTTTTTTACCACTGACTGCACGATCAACTAACAATTGATTCAACTCACCCTGTGGAATCGTATGATATTTTGACCTCTTACCCGCAAATATAATTTCCGCGTCGGCCGGCGCCATGCTTAGTAACGAAGAGTTTACCAAAGCATCACTCACAATAACATCTGCTGATGCAATTAACTCTGCCCCGCGGCAAGTCAAAAGCCCCGGGTCACCGGGACCGGCTCCCACTAAATAAACTGTGCCAATATTACTGATTTTTCTTATGTAATGTTAACGGATTTGGACAAGCAAAAACCGGAGCTAACACTCCGGCTTTTTTAATAAAAATCGGCGGCAACCTACTCTCGCGAAAGCTATACAATCGCTACCATCGGCAATGAAGCGTTTGACGGCCGAGTTCGGGATGGGATCGGGTCGGGCCACTTCTTTATAGCCACCAAAAAATTGTCATTTGGGCCTTATCTCAATGTGCCATAATTCTCTGAAAACCTTACATGGATTTTGTTTCTTATCCTGCGAACGTATTGTCGGCTAATATTTGATTCAACTCTTCCGAGTTAATGTATTTAACCCTTTAGGGTTAAGATAAGCCGATCGGACATTAGTACCAGTCAGCTCAACACATTACTGTGCTTACACCTCTGGCCTATCAACCTGGTAGTCTTCCAGGAGCCTGGTGGGGAAACCTTGTCTTGGGAGGAGCTTGGCGCTTAGATGCTTTCAGCGCTTATCTCTTCCGCACTTAGCTACGCAGCGCTGCCGATGCTACGACAACTGCCACACCAGAGGTGCGTCAATTCCGGTCCTCTCGTACTAGGAAGTGAACCCCTCAAGTTTCCTACGCCCACGGTGGATAAGGACCGAACTGTCTCACGACGTTCTGAACCCAGCTCGCGTGCCACTTTAATCGGCGAACAGCCGAACCCTTGGGACCTTCTCCAGCCCCAGGATGTGACGAGCCGACATCGAGGTGCCAAACCGCGCCGTCGATATGAACTCTTGGGCGCGATAAGCCTGTTATCCCTAGCGTACCTTTTGTCCGATGAGCGACAGCAATTCCATTTTCTACTGCCGGATCACTTAGGCCTACTTTCGTACCTGCTCGACCTGTCAGTCTTACAGTTAAGCACTCTTCTACCTATATGCTCAACGCATGGTTACAAACCATGCTGAGAGTACCTTCGCACTCCTCCGTTACTTTTTGGGAGGAAACCGCCCCAGTCAAACTGACCCGCAAGCACTGTCCCTCGCCTGGCTAACAGGAATCGAGGTTAGAATCCTAGAAAACAAAGGGTGGTTTTTCACTTGTTGACTCGATGAACCCTGACGAGCTCACTTCAATGTCTCCCACCTATTACTACACATCATAGTCCAGAACCCAATACCAGCTTACAGTAAAGGTGCATAGGGTCTTTCCGTCCTACCGCGGGTTGGCGGCATCTGCACCGCCATTACAACTTCGCCGAGATCCTCTTTGAGACAGCTGACCGGTCGTTACACGATTCGTGCAGGTCGGAACTTACCCGACAAGGAATTTCGCTACCTTAGGACCGTTATAGTTACGGCCGACATTCACCGGGACTTAGGTGCCCTGCGTTAACAGAACAGCCTTGATCTTTCGGCATTGGTCACGTGTCACTCCCTATACGTAGACTTAACATCTTAGCAGAGAGCTGTGTTTTTGGTAAACAGTCGCCAGTCACCCTTTACTGTGGCCACCCGAAGATGGCACCCCTTCTTCCGAAGTTACGGGGCTAGATTGCAGAGTTCCTTAAAGAGGTTTCTCTCGCGCGCCTTAGTACATTTACACCCTCCTACCTGTGGCGGTTTACGGTACGGGCGACAAGGGCTTAACGAGCAAAAGCTTTTCTAGGCAGATCAATTGAATGGAGACTTCGCCACGTGGACTAAGCCTATCCCAACACATAGTGGTTAACCACTCTCATTTTCCGCGCACTTTTACTCAAACCGCTTGCCGGCTCAGGAATATTAACCTGATTTCCATCGATTACGCCTTACGGCCTCACCTTAGGTCCCGGCTAACCCCAAGCCGACGAACGTGGCTATGGGAAACCTTGGGTTTACGGCGAACAGGATTCTCACCTGTTTTATCGCTACTCATGTCTGCATCCTCACTCGTCTACGCTCCACTGTCCCTTACAGTTCAGCTTCTGCGCATAGACGACGCTCTCCTACCACACATACTAATGTATGTATCCGCGGCTTCGGTACTGGATTTAATCGCCAATCATTTTCGGCGCAAAATCGCTCGATGAGTCAGCTGTTACGCTATGTTTAAATGGTGGCTGCTTCTAAGCCAACATCCTCACTGTCTATGCAATTTCACATCCTTTCCACTTAATCCAGTTTAGGCACCTTAGCCGGCGATCTGGGTTGTTTCCCTCTCGCCCGTGAATGTTATCACCCACGGACTGACTGCCAGTATGGAGTTCGAGTATTCGGAGTTTAATTGGTTTTGGTACCCTGGTATGGGCCCTAAGCCATTCAGTGCTCTACCCCTCGAATCCTTTATCTGACGCTAGCCCTAAAGCTATTTCGGAGAGAACCAGCTATTACGGGGTTTGATTAGCCTTTCACTCCCAGCCACAGCTCATCCAAGCACTTTTCAACGTACACTGGTTCGGTCCTCCACTGCATGTTACTGCAGCTTCAACCTGGCCATGGCTAGATCACCTCCGCTTCGGGTCTATCGCCCGCGACTAATTCGCGCTTGTCACACTCGCTTTCGCTTCGCCTTCGAACCAAAGGCTCTTAGGCTTGCCACAGACAATAACTCGCAGACTCATTATGCAAAAGGCACGCCGTCACAATCCGAAGATTGCTCCGACACCTTGTAGGCACGTGGTTTCAGGTACTTTTCACGTCCCCTCCCGGGGTCCTTTTCACCTTTCCCTCACGGTACTTGTTCACTATCGGTTGCTAGGTAGTATTTAGCCTTACGCAATGGTTTGCGCATCAATTCACACAGGGTTCCACTTATCCCGTGTTACTCGGGGTATCCCTAGGCTTCGGTCTGGTTTCGTCTACGGGGCTATCACCCTCTTTGGCTCAGCTTTCCAGCATGATTCATCTACCATTCTTCTTGCCATGTCGGGACCCACACCACCAAAAACAAGTTTTTGGATTTGGGCTGTTCCGCTTTCGCTCGCCACTACTTACGGAATCGCATTCGCTTTCTTTTCCTCCGCTTACTGAGATGTTTCACTTCAGCGGGTATTGCTCTAACCGGTCTATGCATTCAACCGGCAGTAACTGAGTTTAAGGCCCAGCTGGGTTTCCCCATTCGGAAATCCCCGGGTAATAAAGACTGCTTCCGTCTCCCCGAGGCTTATCGCAGGTAACCGCGTCCTTCATCGCCTCCTAGCACCAAGGCATTCACCTCGTGCCCTTAGTAGCTTATCAAATGTATTATATTATGTATTAATCACCAATAATTGTACTTATTGGCGCCGACAAAGTTGCATGATAATTATCACTTATCCATGCAAGGATTTCAAAGAACTGTGACAAATCATTTAGATAAGATTTGCCAAAAGTAATAAGGTTCGGATGGTGGGCCAGGCTGGACTCGAACCAGCGACCCCGCGCTTATCAAGCGCGTGCTCTAACCAACTGAGCTACAGGCCCTATTGGTGGAGCAGAGGAGACTCGAACTCCTGACATCCTGCTTGCAAAGCAGGCGCTCTACCAACTGAGCTACAGCCCCAAAAGTTTCAATGAAAACCCCTGCTTTCATTCATCCGATCCTGTCAAAGAACGATTTATCGTTCTTTAAAAACTGAATTGTGCAACAGCATCCACCATGCATTTCAGCAAAACTGAAATGTTCGACCGTCCCGAATCAGCAAGCTGATTCAGTACTCCCTAGAAAGGAGGTGATCCAGCCGCAGGTTCCCCTACGGCTACCTTGTTACGACTTCATCCCAATCACCAAATTCACCTTCGGCCACGTAATCGCAGACTTCGGGTGCTCCCGGCTTTCATGATGTGACGGGCGGTGTGTACAAGGCCTGGGAACGTATTCACGGCGTCGTAGCTGATACGCCGTTACTAGCGATTCCGACTTCATGGAGTCGAGTTGCAGACTCCAATCCGAACTGAGCCCGGCTTTGGGGATTTGCTCCGTCTCGCGACTTGGCATCCCATTGTACCGGGCATTGTAGCACGTGTGCAGCCCTGGGCGTAAGGGCCATACTGACTTGACGTCATCCCCACCTTCCTCCTCATTCAAATGAGGCAGTCTGTCCAGAGTGCTGAAGAAACGAGTTCTTCGTGGCAACAGGACATAGGGGTTGCGCTCGTTGCGGTACTTAAACCAACATCTCACGACACGAGCTGACGACAGCCATGCAGCACCTGTATACGTCCAGCCGAACTGACGTCTAACTTTCGAAAGACTACGACGTATATGTCAAGCCCAGGTAAGGTTCTTCGCGTTGCATCGAATTAAGCCACATGCTCCACCGCTTGTGCAGGCCCCCGTCAATTTCTTTGAGTTTTAACCTTGCGGCCGTACTCCCCAGGCGGTGCACTTAATGCGTTAGCTTCGCCACGGAAGGGGTCGAATCCTCCCACAGCAAGTGCACACCGTTTACTGCTAGGACTACGAGGGTATCTAATCCTCTTCGCTACCCTAGCCTTCGTACCTCAGCGTCAGGAATTGTCCAGAGACTCGCCTTCGCCACCGGTGTTCCTCCTGATATCTACGCATTTCACTGCTACACCAGGAATTCCAGTCTCCCCTCCAATCCTCTAGCAAAACAGTTTTCAGCGCAATTCCCGGGTTGGGCCCGGGGATTTCACGCCAAACTTATTTCGCCGCCTACGCACGCTTTACGCCCAGTAAATCCGAACAACGCTTGGGACCTCCGTATTACCGCGGCTGCTGGCACGGAGTTAGCCGTCCCTTCCTTTGTTGCTAATATCAATCCTAGCGTAAGCTAGGCCTTACTCGCAACCGACAGGGGTTTACGACCCTAAGGCCTTCATCCCCCACGCGGCGTCGCACCATCAGACTTTCGTCCATTGTGAATGATTCTCGACTGCTGCCACCCGTAGGTGTCTGGACCGTGTCTCAGTTCCAGTGTGGCTGACCGTCCTCTCAGACCAGCTATCCGTCTTTGCCTTGGTAGGCTTTTACCCTACCAACAAGCTGATGGAACGCAGGCTCATCCCAGAGCGGCTCGCGCCTTTAATCCTTAGATCTTATCCGGTATTACCCTGACTTTCGCCAGGCTATCCCGATCCCTGGGGCAGATTCCTACGTGTTACTCACCCGTTCGCTGCTAATCCCGTCAAATATTGCTATCGTCAGTTCATCGCTCAACTTGCATGTCTTATCCACGCCGCCAGCGTTCGTTCTGAGCCAGAATCAAACTCTCCGTATAAAAAACGTTAGATATTTGATCACTGATTAAACGCTAGTTGTTCTCTCAATGAGTTAAAACTCAAACTCTATCCTCTAACAGGAACAGAGCTTGAGGGTTTCTGCTGTTACACAATTCAATTTTCAAAGAACACTGGTATAAAACCATTTATTCATTTCGCCTTAAAAAGACTAAAAAAGAAACGACCCTTTCCTTCCGTTTTTAGGGAAAGGCCACTTTCTTTTCAAGAGGAACCCTTACTACGGGTTCGTTGCGCTCAAGGCGAAGGCACAATTCACACTGTATTGATGATTTGGGCAAGTATTTTTTCTATTTTTTTTGATCCTTGGATAATTTGAGCTTTTTTGATCGAGCCACGGCCCAAGCATGGAATCTCAAATACCGGCGTTTTATTTAAAATTTTGCCTAAAACAGCATAGTTTGTCCGTTCTGGAATCAATTTTCTCTCCTTTTTACCAAAATTAATCAGTGAAACGGTCACGTCTTTAATGCCAATTGAATTTAATTTATCCACCGTTAAGAGAGTAGAATTTATAACTCCAAGTTTATTTGGTGCAGCAACAATAGTGGGGCACCTTAATTTTTTAAGAAGATCAGCCCAAGTTTGGCCTTGTTCATTAAGAGGAACCATTAAACCACCTGCTCCCTCAATTAAAAGAATATCGCAATGTTCTTTAACTCTACCAATCAATCGCAAGACATCCTGAAGCTTTACCTTTCGTTTATAGCGATTTGCAGCAACTACTGGCGCAGCAGGTATCTTATAATGAAATGGATTAATACATTCATTACTCAGTTTATTTCCCTGGAGGGACTGAAGAAGATTAACATCATCTCTCGGGCCGGTGCATACTGGCTTCATAGCCAATGCGTTGACTCCTTTTTTTCTAAGATGTTGTAACAATAGAGAAGTAAGCACCGTCTTACCCGAGCCGGTGTCGGTGCCAGTTACAAAGACTATCTGATCAATCATGATTCCCAGTAAGTGTAGAGAATCTCTATTTCAGTTGCACTTTTTCGCCTTAAAACCGCCACGAATATTCTCTCCTGACCTCGCACTGAAGCAGTTACCTTGACCTCAAAGGTGCTACTACGAACACTGAAGTATCGACCCGCATCGGCCAACCACGTGGGTGAAGCTGCATAAGCTTGCACCTGCTGCAATTGCCTTACGTTATCAAATGGTTCATCGTCGTAGGTTCCATCAATACCATCAAGCCCTGAGCGGACTCTAATAATTTCATCGGCAGTCACCGCCGGGTCTCCAGGCATAGGGGCCAATTGCAATACTTCAGCTGGTGCGGTATTAATGTTTATGTACCCCGCCGAAAGAGGGGTAAATAAATCTACCAAGGCATAATTGTAATTCAGTGATTCAGCTCCCTCCTCCAATGGAGTAGGAGCTGTGCCCGCAGCAAGTGAGTTTTCAGCACTACCCCAATACATTTCAGGAGTGATGTCTTTGATTAACAATAGCTCCCTTAAGTCATCAATTGGCCCATTCTTAGCCCGATAACCCACAGGCAAAAGATTTTCATAGTATTCACTTTCTACACCATTAACGCCAATATTGTCATCCTTATCGCACCAATCGAAAATAGCATCAACCAGATATGGGGTCAGTGAGATGTCGACCCCCATCATATCAAAAGCCCGCTGAAGAGGTGTACGTCCCATCTCTTTGCCGGCAGCACGATTAATGTTGAATCTTCTCTCCATATCCACGATCTGAACGGAGCAACGCCAATTCTCCCTGACATCTTCAAGTTTTGCCTGCTGCTCAGCAGTGACAACACTGTCTTCTGGAAACATCAAACCCAAGACGGTCCCCGGAGCCCAGGTGCTGTTAGTCAAATTGAGGCTATCAAAAAATAAATTAAATCCGTTGGTACTCCCTGGGCCACCTGCCCAACTCTGGCTTAGTGAATCATAAGGCTCCTGGGTGTTAGCGGCCTGCTGGCTAAGGATATATTTGGACAACTCCACCGCTGAACGGCAAACCCATTCAAGTTCAGTTCCTGAATCTGCTTTTCTAGCCAACTTAGCTTCGACTTCCATATTAATGGCAAAAGCAGCGGCCATAACTACCAGTACAATCATGAAGATCAAGACTACCAGCAACGCTATCCCTCGTTCACGGGGTGAACCGCTCGAAAGCTTCTTTGCTCCAGCCTCTTGATTAGATTTACCCTGAAGTCCCCTCACTAGAAACAATCCCCTTTTAACCCACCACTCCTATCCCA
>CACDBG010000037.1 GCA_902551155.1 uncultured Verrucomicrobiota bacterium
TGCCATTGATGGTTTCAGTTTTGCCGCGCCTGATGCGGTAGGTGTAGCGGCCCTTGGTCCAGCGGCATTTGTTTCGTACGCTGACAAAGTCGCCCTCATAACCGCCACTTTCAAAAAGGCCGCCTTTGCTTTTGCGTGTGGCCTTGATATCTCGTTCATTCCAGCGTGAAAAGATGGCGCCCTTGCCAATATATTCCCGCTGGCGGGGATGCGGGTGGACGAGATATCCGTCGGATTGAGTTTGGATACCGCCATAAAAGGGAACCTTGTTTAAATGCCCCAACCCAATGGGCGCAATGTAGAGGCGCACCCTGGGGTCCACGTCGTTACTGAGTGTGAAATCCACCTCGTAACTTTCGAATTCTGTGTCCTTGCCAAAGTCCCACCAGTAATCCACCAGATGCCACGGGGTATTGCCAATGCGGTCGGCCGGCCAGGCAGGGTAAAGGCAAAGGACGGTGAGTAATGGGATGAGTGAGCGTGTTTTCATTAATCTTTGTTTAGAGGAGCTTCCTGCAGTTTGAGCCAGAGTTTCATGGTGTGCGACACTTTTTGGGCAGCATCCTGCTGCACAAAATGGTCTGCCCCGGGAATAGTAACCAAAGTCAGATCTTTTTCCAGCCACTGCCAGGTGTCATTGAGTGCGCCGGGGAGTAACGCCTTATCATCTAGACCGTGAAACATCAGTACCGGCATTTTAACTTTTACGATGGGTGAAGTGTTTTCTTTGTAGGGTGGTCGCGGGTAATTCTGTTTGTAGTAGTTGAGCATCGCCTCGAAATCTGAACGATTGAAGGCCTCAATGTAACGGTTGCGTGCTTTGGGGTCTTTCACCCATCCTGATAAGCCTTTTGCCGTGAGTGCCAAGTGTGCGCCGGGTAATTGGAAGGCGCGGGCATAGGCACTATTCTTTTGTTGCTCGGGGTTATTGGCCAGTTCACGTGAAAGCCCGCGCATGTGGGGCAGATTCAGGATAATGAGTTTATCACAAACTTGAGGTGCAGTCATGGCAACTCCCCAGGCTACCGCTCCACCCCAGTCATGGCCGACAATGGTGGCTTTTTCCTTATTGAAATGTTTAACCACCGACAAGACATCCCCAATCAGGAACTTCATGTCGTACTGTTCCTTGCCCTTGGGCTTGTCGCTCTTGTTGTAGCCGCGCATGTCGATGGCGACTACTTGATGATCTTCTGACAAGGCTTCCATCTGGTGTCGCCATGTGTACCAGTAGTCGGGAAAGCCATGGATCATGACCACCAGTGGCCCCTTGCCGAGGGTGGCGTAGTGGATCTTGACGCCATTACTATCAGCAAAGCCGTGCTTCACGCGCTCGTGAAGTTCAGCGGCGGTGGCTTTAACGCCAAAGTTGAGCAGGCTAATAAAGGCAAGGAACGAGATGGGTTTCATGGAGTGAATTTAGTTTGAGGGTTGAGGATCGGTTTTAGCAAGGCCAAGGCTGCGCCACCAGAGCCATAACATTTGACTAATGCTACCCAGGGTCATCGCGCACACAGCGGCGTTGAGGCCGGGCATGCTTCGGTTAAGCACGACGATGAATAAAAATATGAATAGTGTGCTGGTAAAAAAGACAACCGCTTCAGTGACCGGGCTACTGCGCTTGGCATGAACGAGGATGCCTTCAAAATAGCAACCCCAAGTGGTGATGGCGGGTAGGAACACGGCAAACCAAAGGGCGGATTTTCCGATTTTGGCCAGCTCGGGTTTTATTCCGATAAACTTCAGAAACCAAATATCAATCAGGGGGGTAAGACACAGAATCAGGATGGGCGCTGATAAAGTAATACTTAAGATAACAGCAAAGCGTTTTAGTTGTTGCCGGCCATTGGGGTTATCAAGTAGGGCAATCACTACTTCTGAATAGGCAATGCCTGCAGAGCGCAGCATGAAGATGAGGCTATTTAGAGTGGGCCACACGGCTAAAGTCATTAAGGGATCGGGCAGGCGACTCATGGCGCCGGTAAGGATCGGTTGACCCAAAAGTCCAATAGTAGGGGCAAAGGCGATGGGCAGGTAAAAAAGAATCACCTCGCGCATGGTGATCAAGGGTTCCTTGGGTTTAACTTCCTTCAAGGGGCCTTGCAGAATGGATTGTACTTTCCAGCGGATGTAAAGGGCCTCGGCAATTACGCCCACGGCCACAGCAGAGGTCGCCACCACAATGCCCTGATACTTGGTCAGAGTGAATCCGATGGCGAGGATTGCAGCATCAGCGATCAGGCGTACGCCTGTCCCCCAGCCGACTTCACTGGCTTTACCAAAACGAATGAGGACACCCTGATGAAAACGACGGTGGGCAATGGACCATGTCCAGGGGGTCATGATTTGCAGACCGATCCGCCCAGGCTCCAGTACCTTGGCCAAGGTGTCCGCGTCTCTTACTAATAATTTGGCGACCCCATCGTAGAGCGGGGTAAAGGCAATTAGAATGTGCAGAATGGTTAAAATAAAACCGAGAGTAGTCATCACTTTCCAGAGTTTTTCGTAGGCATTCTGGTCACGACTCAGGGCTGTGGAAGCGGTGAGTAGCATGATTACCGGTGACTCAATCACTAGGGCGAGCGGGAACACGATGCCGCTATAGGCGGCCAGATGAATTTCCGGGTGGTCGAGTCGTGCCACCACTGCACTCAGAAGCGGGAGTTCGGCCCCCATAAGAATCCAGCTGGCTGCCAAGGGGAGCCACGTGCGGAAGATTAATCCAAGGTCGAGAGGTTTATTGGAATCCACGTGTCTCTCTTATGGATTAATTATTAGTGGGCAAGGCTTTCTGCCAGCCACCTTTTAGGAGTAACTCTAGTTCCTTGAGTTTGGCGGTTTGATTGGGGAACCCCGCCAAATTATTCATTTCCTGCGGATCAGCTTGATGGTCATATAGTTCACGTGCCTGCACCAACCGGGTTTTCACGTTGCGCCATTCGATGTAGCGGTAGAGATCAGTCCGGATGGCGTAGCCCATGAAGTCTCCCTGTTTACGGTGTCGATTACCGCTTGTGGATCGGGGGTATTGGCTAAAGGCCGCTTTCTTCCATGGCCGTTTCGGGTTTTTAATGAGTGGCATGAAGCTAATGCCTTCAACCCCCTTGGGTTCCTTGAGTTGGCAAATTTCGGATAGAGTCGGGTACACATCGACAAACTCTATCAGTGCGTCAGTTTGAATGCCTTGAGTTGTCAGGTTTGGAATTGAAAGAATTAGGGGGACACGCGTGGAAAGTTCGTAGTTATTGGCTTTTGTCCAGAGCCCCTGTTCGCCCAAATGAAAACCGTGATCGCCCCAGAGGATTACCACGGTATTTTGGGTTAGCTTTAATTGATCGAGTTTTTCTAAGAGGCGTCCGGTTAGAGCATCCACGTAGCTCACGCAGGCGTAATACCCGTGGCGCAGTTTTTGCACCTGTGCTGCAGTGAGTTTGCCATTCTTTGGGATATCGCTGTAGCCCTCCAGTTCGCCCCAGCTACGAACGGCCAGTTCGGGGGCGTCCTCTGGATGCTTTTGTGAAACGGGAGGCGGAATGTCTTTATAGAGGTCCCAGTATTTTTTTGGCGCATTAAAGGGTAGGTGAGGTTTGCGAAAGCCCACGGCCAAAAAGAAGGGTTTTTGTTTGGTGGCATATTGGTCCAGTGCCTTGAGGGCATCCTCGCACACCATTCCATCGATGTATCGGTTATCGGGCACCTTGGCCGATTCAGTGCTCGCGCGCTTGAGTCCCTTGCCCTTGAGGTTTTTTGAAGTGGCATAACGCAACGTGGGGTCACGCACAAAATCATGCAGGGGCGCGGCTGACCACGAGGGAGGATCCTTGGAAGGCTTGCCGCCGCCATGGAATATCTTGCCGATGGAACGGGTGTGATAGCCGTGATTCTTAAAATGCTGGGGCAGGGTGATGGCTTGGGGTTTGGCCTCGCGGAAATGGGTGGCCAGATCCCACACCTTGATGGTGTCAGGCCGCAGGCCGGTTAATAGCGACAACCTTGAGGGGCAACAGACAGCCTGTTGGCAGTAGGCACGGTTAAAGAGGATGCTGCGCTTGGCCAGTTGATCGATATTTGGGGTAAGGGCGGTTGGGTCTCCGTAACACCCGAGGGCAGGCCGTAAATCATCAATGGAAATAAAAAGCACATTAAGTGGCTTGGCCGTTAAGGAAAAAATTGGCCCAAGAAAAATGAGGATAAAAATCGGGCCAAAAAATCTCATTGATGATGAAAAAATCACTTGGCAGGCGCGTGACCGGTGTGTTGGGGGTTTTGGCCGAACATTGGCCACGGGCTTTTGGCAGGGCCTTTACTGGAGGTCTGAATGGCGTAAATATTTGAGTTATCTGATCCAATGTAAATAGTGCCATTACCGTTAAGAGTGGGAGTTCCAGCCCAAGCTCCACCGGGGGTAAACTCCCACTTCTTGACTCCATTTTGGCCGTTTATAGCAAAAAGCTTTCCGCCTCCTTTAAACGGTTCAGTTGATCCCACATAAATGGTGTCGTCAGACCCGATGGCAGGAGAGCGGTCTACATAAAAAAGTCCCGTTTCAAATTCCCATAGCTTGACCCCATTCTTGCCATTGATGGCATAGAGTTTCTTGCCTGAACCAACGAAAATGGTGCCGTCAGAGTCGATGGCGGGGGAGGACACACTTCCACCCGTTTCAAATTCCCAAATTTTCTCACCAGTCTTGCCATTGATGGCATAGAGCTTTTTGTCAGCTGACCCGACGTAAACCGAGCAATCAGAACCAATAGCAGGAGAGGAGATCACTTCATCGCCCGTTTCAAATTCCCAAATTTTCTCACCAGTCTTGCCATTGATGGCATAGAGCTTTTTGTCAGCTGACCCGACGTAAACCGCGCCATCTGGTCCAATGGTGGGGGAGGAGTTCACACATCCACCCGTTTCAAATTCCCAAATTTTCTCCCCACTCGTGCCATTGATGGAATAGAGCTTTTTGTCAGCTGACCCGACGTAAACCGTGCGATCAGGTCCAATAGCAGGAGAGGAGATCACAGCATCGTCCGTTTTAAAATCCCAAATTTTCTCCCCAGTCTTGCCATTGATGGCATAGAGCTTTTTGTCAGCTGACCCGACATAAACCGTGCCATCTGGTCCGATGGCGGGGGAAGATCGCACCCAAAACTCCGCTTTAAACTCCCATTTCTTGACACCACTTTCCCCGTCCAGGGCATGGACTTTGGCATTACTTGAACCAATGTAAACCGTGCCATCTGGTCCGATGGCGGGGGCGCGGTGCACAATACCGCCAGTTTTAAATGTCCAAAGGACGGTGCCGGGTTCTTGGGTTGCTGGTGTTGGTTTGGTTTCCTTCTTCCCGCAGCCCAACGCGATGCTCAGGCTAACTAAAATAATTGTTGTTTTCATTGTTGTTCTATTTGCTGATTTTATCCACCTCATAGGAGCCAGTGGATTGGTGCGGGGTGAGCGGCCAGTTGTCGGTGCGGAAAGGGTAGGCAGGTAGTTCACGGAAATTAAGCAGGGTGCCATGGGGCAGATTACTCCAAGCGTAACGCACTGCCACGGGTTCCTTGATCTCCTCATGCCATACCACCAGTTGAGAGCCCTGAATGCGCGCGCGGCCGTGTTTAAATTCCTTATTTTTACCGGCAATATAAAAGCCTTCGGCTACGTCCTTATTAAGGCGCAGGCCGCGCGCTGTTTCTCCCTCAAAATTGATATAGACTTTGCCATCCTTAATCTCGTGGCCCGTATAAATTGGCCCACGCCATTCGATGGGCTTATTGGATTTGTGAGGCAATGCCTTATACACCTCGGCCAAAGCCCAGCGCGCCAATCGTTCACCCACCGGACGCTTGTGGCCGGGGTGAATGCTGCCATTGGAATTGGTATCGTAGGTGACAACAAGGCCGGTATTCTTGAAGCGAGCCCACGTGAGATGCTGGATCTCACGGATGACATTGGTGTGGTGGTTCATGTCATAAGTCATGGACCGGCGGGTGCTCCAACCTGCAATTTGTATCAGCCCCATGGGGAGATCTTCATCGCCAAAGACTCGCCGCCAATCGGTGATTACTGCTGGAAAGGTGCGGTGAAAGGGTTTCCAACTGGTGCCAAAAGAATTGTTTTCGCCCTGATAAAAGAGCGCACCGGCAATGGTCATCTTTGAGATAGGCAGGATCATCCCATTCATCATGCCGCCGGGTTGGCGTTTATTAGCCGGGGTAGTGTAGCTATTTTGATTGGGCCGGCGCGGTTCACGTTCTCCCTTGGCTTTGGCTTCTACGCGTGCCTTTTCCCACGCTTTAAGATCAGCAGCATAACGTTTGTCTGCTCCGTCTTTCTCACCCCCATCAACCCATGCCTTCATAGCTGAGTCAAATTGTTCAAGGTAGGGCTGCATTTCTGGAAAAGGTTTCAGGGTATCCTTCAACACCCAGTGCTGGGCCATGGTGCCACCCCATGAAACATCGATGAGACCCACAGGCACCTTGAGTCGGCGACTAAGGCGCTGGGCAAAGTAGTAGCCCACCGCCGTGCAGTTCTCTATCTCCTCCGGAATAGCCTGACGCCAGTTGCCTTGAGTGCTGGTTTCATTGGTAACCTGAAAATCCTCCTGTGCAGTGGGGCGGGCAATGTGGGGTAACCGGATAAAACGGATATGCGGTGAATCAGCCGAGGCCACTTCCAGATCTGAATCGCGTGAGGCGCGCAGGCTCCATTCCATATTGCTTTGCCCGCCACATACCCAAATCTCACCTACTAGAATATCAGTAAAGGTGATTTTCTCGGTGCCCGAAGTAACAACCAGTTTGCGCCCTTCGAAGCTCGTTAAGAGTTTATCCAGTTGCAGCATCCATTTCCCTTTACCATTGGCTTTGACCGATTTTCTTTGCCCGGCAAATTGCGCCTTCACTTCTGTTCCCGCCTTGGCCCAGCCCCAAATGTTTATGGGCTTACCTTGTTGCAGCACCATTTTGTCTCCAAAGATATTCGGGAGCCGTAGTGTTTGCTCAGCAGAAAGATGACAGGCAAATATAATGAATGCCAAAAAACGAATCGTGTGCATGGGCTTATGGTAGGTGTAGAGAGGGAGTGACAAAAGGTAAAAGGCTGGTCCTTATAGATTATGTAATGTAGTTTATTAACTATGTTGAGTGACCTCTTTAATTTTCTTCACAATAACCCGCCTTATATGGGGCAGGGAGATTCTGAGGCGCTTATTGATGCAGTGGTATATACTATGATGGTTGATAAGGTTATTGACCCGGATGAAATGGAGAAGGTGGAGGACTTGTCCGATAAGCTTTATTGGAAGGGGGAGGGAAAGGTTGAGGATTATGTGCGCCAGTCCATCACTCGGGCATTGGAAAACAAGAATTTTAACACCCAGGCTGAGCCGTATCTTCAAGAGTGTGCTGAACGGATGAACAACCCTGAAGCTCGCAAATATACCCGAAAGGCCTGCTTAAAAATGGTTAATGCCGATGGAGAACAAACGCGCACCGAATCGGCTCTAACGGAGATTATCGATAAGGTTTTTGGATAGATTGTTTAGTTATTGGTAGGGAAAGGCGCATTTCTACCCTAGCCAGTTGTTGCCTGCTGCCATGATGGTGGTTAACATTGTTTATGGCTCATTTTTATTTCGCGATTTTTTGCTTACTTCTTTTCATTGTTGATGGCTTAGGGGCTGAACGTTCTCATTATATCAAAGTTCTTGATGAGCATCGGATGTATCATCTTGGCACCGAAGGATTTCCCGAGTGGGATGAGTTTAAGAATAAAAAACCCCATGGTCGCCGGGTGGATGTAAAATTTAAGGCGACCAAAAATAAATCGCCTCAAATAATTCTCTTGCGCCAAAGGCAGGTGAAGGTCAGGTGGCCTGTTTTACTCAACCAGAAACGGATAGGGTATCTGGCTGCAGAAGACCCTGCTCTATGGCATTCAGTGAAAGTGCCTGCCGGAGCCTTGTTGGAGGGTGAAAACACTCTTTCAATAGTTTCTCCAAAGACCATCGATGACATTGAGGTGGGGGATTTTCAATTGGCCCGTTTATCCAATCTTGATCAGGTGTTGTCAGCTGGTTTGGAAGTTACTGTTAGCGATGCGGCAGGCCCGGTTCCGTCTAGGATTACCATTGTGGATGAAGCCGGAACCCGCTCATTGGTTTGGTCAAGCTTGCCGCAGCAAAAATTAGCGTACAGGTCGGGGGTTATCTATACCAGTACTGGTAAAGCACTCTTTAAGGTGTTGCCCGGTCGTTACACCCTTTATGCCTCTCGTGGATTTGAATACAGTATAAAAAAAATAAATTTGGAGGTAAACGGTAATGCGACCCGTAAAGTGCAGTTGAAGATCCGTAGGGAAGTTCCGACTCCCGGGCTCGTATCAGTTGATTCGCATATACATACTCTAACTCGTAGTGGGCACGGCGATTCCTCAGAGGAAGAGCGCATGCATACCATTGCTGGTGAAGGTATTGAGTTGGCTATTGCTACTGACCATAATCATCATGCCGATTATTTACCTGTTCAAAAGAACACTGGGACCACCTCATTTTTTACCAGTGTGATCGGCAATGAGGTCACCACTGAGACTGGGCATTTCAATGCCTTTCCTATTTTACCTGATAGTTCGGTTCCTGATTATAAATTGGGGGATTGGACAAAGTTAATGGCGTCTATTCGTGCGACACCAGGGGTGCGAGTTATCGTGCTGAATCATCCGCGTAATATCCATAGTAAGTTTAGCCCGATGTCAGCTGATAATTTTAATCATGCTACCGGCCAGAACCTTTATGGAGCGCCTTATAGTTTCGATGCAATGGAGGTTGTGACTTCAGCGGCAATGCAGTCTGATATTATGAGTTTGTATCGGGACTGGTTTGCGATACTCAATTGGGGTCATAAGGTGGCGGCGGTTGGTTCGAGTGATACTCATGATGTAAGTCGGTTTATTCTTGGGCAAGCCCGTACTTATGTTGAATGTCCGGATGGAAACCCTTCTCAGGTTGATGTTGTCAAGGCCTGTGATAGTTTCCGTAAAATGCGGGCTTATGTGAGTATGGGGTTATTGGTGAAGATGAAGGTGGATGGAAAATTTAAAAGCGGAGACGTGGCCACAGGAGAAGGGGATTTAAAGGTGAAGGTAGATGTTCTGGGGCCTTCATGGGTTCGAGCTGATCAGGTTTCACTTTTTGCCAATGGTCAGTTGATCCGGTCGATGAATATTTCCCTTTCAGACAAAATTGAAAAAGCCAGCGTGAGTTGGGTTTTGCCACGGCAAAATTATGATATGCATCTGGTGGCTATGGCAACTGGCCCGGGGGTTACCGAACCGTTTTGGGAAAGCCCTCGGCCCTACCAACAAACCTCAACCGAACATGCTCCGAAGGTGCAGGGAGCTACCAACCCGGTCTTTATTGATGGAGACAATGACGGTCGGTATACCCCGCCCCGATTACAAGCTGAAAAGCTACTCAAGCAACATGCGGGGAATTTGAAAGCTGTATTTAGTGCTCTTGAATCGAAAGATCAGGCAGTGGCTACACAGGTAGCTTACCTTCTGCACGCTTCAGGGCATAATCTTCGTTCCAAGTCTTTGACTGAGTATTACCAAAAAAATCCCGCCATTAAGGCGGGATTTGAAGCACTAGTAAAAACGTTGGGCAAGTAAAGCTGCCTAATTTTTCTTTCTAGGTGGCTTTGGGGTGTTGTTCGCAGAATCAGGATCTTTTTCTGGAACTTTGAATTGAACACGTAGGCGCTTTAATTCTGCCAATAGGTCTGTTTGGATCTTGGTGTAGTCCGAGTTACCGTAAACGCTCGAAAGTTCGTTTGGATCTTTACCCAGATCAAAGAGTTCCCATTCGTTATTTTGGTAAAAATAGATGAGTTTGTGCCGTCCATTAGTTACGCCGTAATGCCGGGCAACGCTATGAGCTCCGGGAAATTCATAGTAATGATAATAAAAATGTGTGCGCCAGTCTTTTGGCTTATGTCCCTTGAGTAGAGGCAGGATGCTGGTTCCCTGCATATCTTTGGGAATTTTAGCGCCTGCAATATCTAAAAATGTTTCTGCGAAATCTAGGTTGGAGACAATGTCGCTATTGCGGCTTCCCGGTTTCACTACGCCAGGCCAGCGGACGAGTAGCGGCATCACCAGGCTTTCCTCGTACATCCAACGTTTGTCATACCAGCCATGATCACCGAGATACCAGCCTTGGTCGCTGCTGTAGATTACGATGGTATTTTTGGCGAGGCCAGTTTCATCAAGGTAATCAAGGACACGGCCAAGGTTGTCATCCACTGACTGGACACAACGAAGATAATCCTTGATGTAACGCTGATACTTCCATTTCACCAAAGCCTCGCCTTGAAGGTTGGCTTTTCTGAAGGCTTCGTTTTTTGGTCCGTAGGCAGCTTCCCACACCTTACGTTGTTCAGGGGTGAGGTTTCTAGGTCCTTGATTCAGTTTAAGATCATTTTCATTTAGGTGACGGGCAATGGTCATCGTTTGCTTACCGGCTGCAGAGGTGCGCCCTTTGTAATCATCCCACAACGTCTCCGGCTCTGGAATATCCACACCGTCAAACATGGTGAGGTGCTTCGGTCCGGGTTGCCAATTCCGGTGGGGAGCCTTGTGCTGATACATCAACATGAAAGGTTTGTCTTTTTCTCTGTCATTTTTTAGCCACGCAAGCGCTTTATCGGTAATGATGTCGGTCGTATATCCGGTATTTTTTTCGGTAATGACTTTTCCTTCCTCATCAGTGGTTTTCATGGGGGGGTTATAGTAGGGACCTTGACCTATCAGGACATCGAAGTAATCAAATCCGGTGGGAGTACTCTTTAAATGCCATTTGCCAATCACAGCAGTGGTGTATCCCACCTTACGCAATAGTTTGGGAAAAGTTTGTTGCGAGCCATCAAAGGGCTGGCGTTGGTTTTTTAGGAAGCCATTCAAGTGGCTGTATTTGCCCGTAAGAATAACGGCCCGACTGGGGCCACAGATTGCATTGCTTACATAACACTTCTCAAAGAGCATCCCCTCCTTGGCCAAGCGGTCCATATGGGGGGTAGTATTGATCTTTGATCCGTATGCACTAATGGCGTGGGCTGCGTGGTCATCCGTGAAGATGAACAAAATGTTCGGCTGTTTAGCCGCTAAGAGAGTGGGTAGAATTGCTAAAGTGAGTATGATGTATCTTAGTTTTTTCATAGCAGGAATCAGTGGGAACAATTAATCAATTTGTTCTTTGCAAGGCAAGCTCCGTTACTCGGTAGGCAATGGTTCAGGTTGGTTATTGGGGGGCGGTAGGTGCCAATTTTTCCAGCCACGTGCCTGTAAGCAGATCACAACAAATGAACAGAACATATTAGCAATACTATCTGTCTGATAGCCATAGCTGAACCAAAATACGTTGGCAACGATTCCTACAAGGAATCCCATGCGGCTTTTGTTGCCGAGTTGGTAAAGTGAAATAAAGGTGAAAATCATCGCGGCCCAGTCGCAACCATAAAAATCAAAGGCATGATCCAGTAGATACTCCATTAGGCAGATAGAATGGCCTTTAGAGTGTCCAGATGCCAAATTTATTGTATCGTAATAATCCTTCCCAAATCCGACTGACTGATTCAGCATTTTGTCCATGCCTCATATTTCACGTCGTAAAGCGATTCAGGTAGGTGCAACTTCCGCGTTTGCTTTTAATTTTTTCCCATCACGCGTCTTTGGGGCCAATAATCGTATTGCTGTTGCGGGTATTGGGGTTGGAGGCAAAGGAACGGCGGATATAGCCGGTTCAGCAGCTGCTGGAGCTGACATTGTCGCATTGTGCGATGTGGATCCCCGCCGTGGAGCGGGAACCATTAAGAAGTTTCCCAAGGCAAAGGTCTTTACTGATTTTCGCGTGATGCTGGACAAGTTTGGAAAAAGCATTGATGCCTGTACGATTTCTACTCCGGACCACACTCATGCAGTTGCTACTATGAAGGCGTTGCAGATGGGTAAACATTGTTACACACAAAAGCCTCTAACTCATAATGTGTGGGAAGCTCGGCAACTGGTCAATGAGGCCGCCAAAGGCAATCTTAGCACCCAGATGGGTAATCAAGCACATGCAATGGAGCCGATTCGGCGTGTGGTTGAACTCGTGCGTGCAGGCATCATTGGCAATGTTACTGAAGCACATATCTGGACCAACCGACCGGTTTGGCCGCAGGGCATTGAAGAACGATTGCCCAAAGCTAAAGTGCCAGCGGGTGTGGATTGGGATTTGTGGTTAGGGCCTGCCCCTTATCGGGATTACGGTGATGGGTATCTGCCTTTTAAATGGCGCGGATGGTGGGATTTTGGGACGGGTGCTTTGGGAGATATGGCATGTCACTTAATGGATATGGCATGGTGGAGTTTGGATTTGGGTGTGCCTCACCATATTGAAGCCTGTCATGGAGGTAACACGAAGGAAAGTCCACCCAATTGGGCAGTGATTGATTATCAGTTTGCTGCGCGCGGCAAGAGACCTCCGGTGAAATTGGTTTGGTATGATGGGAAGAAGGATGGAGTTCAAAATGCCCCTTCCAATGAACTTACTGGCGGAGTTGAGATGGTGAAAGGTAAGGGGAGGCAAGGGAAGTTTGGAACGATGTTGATTGGGGATAAAGGGCGTCTTTTCTTTAATCGTTTTGTCAGTAATTGGATGGTAACCGGACGCGATGCTGATGAGGTAAAGCATATTGAGGAAACTACTCCTAAGACGATTCCCCGGGTAAAAAGCAATTATACTGAGTGGATCGATTTTGCGACGGGTAAGGGGCACTCGCCCTTAAGCCGTTTTGAAGTTGCCGGACCTTACACTGAAGTGGTTCTTCTGGGTAATTTGGCTATTCGTGCCAATGAACCGGTGGAGTGGAATCCGCAAAAGGGTGAAGCAAAGACTGCCAAGACTAATAGTTTTGTACGGCGTAAGTATCGTAAAGGCTGGGAATGGTAGATACCGGGTTGTGTTTGATTTTGCCCTTGCGTGAAACTAAACTCGAACGATACTTGAATTAGCTTTCATCTAACCCTGAATTTAATTTTCTGTTATGTTCAAAAAAACATTTATCAAATCTTATACTCGACGCGACGTACTTAAAGCCGGTGTGGCCTCAGCGATTGCGGTAAATTTTCTGCCATCACGTGTTTTCGGTGCCAATGAACGTTTGACCATGGCCGGTATCGGCGTGGGCGGCAAAGGCGCTAGCGATATTAAAGGCGCCGGGCAGGTCGGCGAGGTGATCGCGCTTTGTGATTGTGATTTCAAACGTGGCGGTGGCGCAGCCCGCGAGTTTCCTAAGGCGAAAAAATTTACCGACTTCCGCGAGATGCTCGACAAGATGGGCAAGGACATTGATGCCTGTACCGTGTCCACCCCGGATCACACCCATGCGCCGGCTGCCATCCGCGCCATGAATCAAGGTATCCACGTTTATTGCCAGAAGCCGATGACGCACACCGTTTGGGAAGCGCGCCAGATGCGGTTGTTGGCGGAGAAAAATAAGGTTTGTACGCAAATGGGCAACCAAGGCACTGCCAGCACTGGCATGCGCGAAGGTGTGGAGGCGTTGTGGGCTGGCGCCATCGGCGAGATCAAGGAATGTCACGTATGGACCAATCGCCCCGTCTGGCCGCAGGCGCCGGGCGTTACCAAGCGTCTGCCTGAGCAACCCGTGCCGGATCATGTGGATTGGGATTCCTTCATCGGGCCGGCCGAGATGAGGCCGTACAATGCCGGGTATCATCCCTTCAAGTGGCGTGGTTGGTGGGATTACGGTACCGGCGCCATGGGTGACATGGCCTGTCACACCGCTAACCTCGCCTATATGGGCTGTAAACTCACGCAGCCTACTTGGGTGGAGCCGATCACCGTGGGCCCCCTCAATCCCGAGACTTTCCCGGCTTGGGCAATTGTGAAACTGAAATTCCCCGCCATCAAAGGTCGAGGTCCCGTGGACTTCTTTTGGTACGAAGGCAAACAGGATGGCAAAAAGAAACTGCCGCCTGCCGAGCTTTTCCATGGTAACCGCCCGACCAACAGTGGCTCGCTGATTGTCGGTACCAAGGGGATTCTGTATTCGCCAAACGATTATGGTTCCAGTTGGCAACTCCTTCCCGTGGTCGGTGGCACCAAGGCGCCTGAATATAAGAAGGTCGATCCTGTGCTCACCCGCAACAACCGCGGTGACGTGGGGATGAAAATCGAGTGGGCTGAAGCCATAAAGGCCGGCAAACCCGAGATAGCCTTGAGCAACTTCAACCACGCTGGTAACTTCACCGAAGCCATTCTCATGGGCAACATCGCCATGAAGGTCGGCGAAGGGTTCGACTGGAACGCCGACAAGCTCAGCTCCTCTAACAAAAAAGCTACCGCTCTGGCTACCAAGGACTATCGCAAAGGTTGGGAGGTTTGATTATAGCGTCGATGGATAATTTTTTTTCCGTATTTGTTATCTTTGCTTTGATCGGTACCCTTGGTGCTGACGACAAAGCGGAGATAAAAAAGAAAAATGATATTGCCGGTCTCTATGTAGGGCTGGTTGAAGATGAGCAAGCGCGCTTGATCATTAAGTCGGACGGGTCGCTGACAATATTCCCATCAAAGGATTCGGAAATCGTTTTACGCGGCAAG
>CACDBG010000038.1 GCA_902551155.1 uncultured Verrucomicrobiota bacterium
CTGCGTTCATCCTGACATGTCACAACGATTTTCGTTTCCCTGTGCGTGATCCGCACCGCGCTCTCGATTTTATTGACGTGCTGGCCGCCTTTTGAGGATGCACGAAATGTATGAACATCGCATTGCTTTGACAGATCCGCATTGGAATCGGGAATGGAAATCATTCAATGGGCCTTTTTTAGTTATAGCGTTTGTTTAAAAACCCAATCTTCCGTTGGCCTTGCAAAGCTCAAAAAGAATACCGCACAAGATAACAAAACCTACGATGAGAAAAAACACGCAACCGCCCAATATCCAAGGCCAATATAAACGTTTCTTTTCTTTCGGCTGACCGACCTCCTCAATGATTGGCGGTTCTTCCACGCCCCCACGCTACCGCCCCGAACCCGAATGGCGAGGCTGAATCTGCTCGGAGGTTTTTATTCAGTGACCCGACTCTTCTTCACCCTCATCCATCGGTATGGACTCTTCCCAGTGACCTGCATCAGTGTCAGGATAACCACCGTAGTGATCATTACTCTTGGAAGCTACAATACCAACAACCACACCTCCGACAACGATGACTCCTGAAAGCAGCAACATCATTACCACAACCAAACATAGGGCAATCTTAATAGATTTAAGCTGCTTGAGGATCAACGCTTGAGTATCGGGCTTGTCCGAATCTGACATGTGACAACCCTACCGCCCCGAACCCGAATGGCGAGGCTAGACTGACTATAAAGTTGATTGATTATTATAGTGCGTCACTTAAAAGTGACATTCTCCTAAGTAACCGCCCTTATTCCTCCCCGCAAAACTCATTCAGCGCGTTGGCGAGCCTCCAAAAGGGCTGGACGGTTGAGGGCAGTGGCGTAGGCTGATGGATGTGGAAGGAGTAGTCATAATACTTGGCGTGATGTTTTGGGGTTGGATCATATACAGTATTGTGTCCGATCCTAAAAAGCGGAAGAAATTTTGGGATGAGCCGCAAGGAGGAGACGGGGGCTGAAAAAGACTAACAACATGTCTTTAATTTTACTAATAATTATTGGACTGGTTATAGTGCTAACTATAGCCGGAGGGGTCGGCGGGTTTCTCTATTACCTAAACAAAAAACAGTAACCCTCCCGCAGGGAGTCGGGAGTTGCCTCGCTGCCGCGGTTTAAGTAGAGTTTCAGTATGAAACCAACGGGCTGGTCCATTCTGTCTGGTTGTGGTTGCGCCACACTGACGGTCATTGTTGGCGGCCCGTTGATAGTATTAGTGTGCTATCTTCTGTGGGAATACGCAGATATTAAGGAATTAGATGCAGGACCTTCAGTGGCAATAGGTGCGGCGATAAGTATCCCCGCAGCTATTATTTTGGGAGGATTAACCGGATTCTTTGTTTATCGGTGGAGACAAAAAAAAGAAACTGACTCCGGTTAGTAACCCTTGTTGGGGTTAAGCTTTTTTCTGAGAAAACTTCCCTATAGCCAAACCCGAATGGCGAGTCTGAATCTGTTTGGCCTTTTTTTGGGGTCAATAACCGAGGAGTGTCTTTATGGAAAAAACCAACATGCCCAACCCAATCGCGGCAGGAAATAATAATTCAAACCAAAACAGTTTGGGCCACTCCTTTCTGGTGTGCCAACCTAAATGGGTAGAATACGTACGCCCTTTTTTTACGCAATAACCCACCCAAGCCAGACACACCAATCCTGCTAAGAAGAAGAAGGCAGTTTCCACGCCCCCACGCTACCGCCCCGAACCTGAATGGCGAGCCTGAATCACCTCGGCCTTTTTTTAGTCCTGATCTTTTTCTTAGCGTGCTTTGCCTGAGCAGTCCAATGATCTTTTGCCGTTGGAAGCCAGAATGGTGCGTCGAGTTTCAATTTAGGGGCGAACTCCCATCCGATGTCATTTGCAAGGTTCTTTTCGTTATACATATTGGAAGCATCTTATAAGGCCGGTGTGACATATGCTGTCTGCCCTAGCTAAATAGGCTGAATTATAATTGAAACGGGTTTCAAAAGTCTAAATCTGGCCAAACCGATCTTAGCCTTCGGACCCCTGCACGGTTTCTCCAGAGGGGAACCACTTGTGGTCTTCTCATACCCCGAGCATAAGCTGAGATGAGTTGGCGAGGGATTATCCACACAATTCTAATTAATAAATCTTACGTGTTTTAGACGCGTAAATCTAATCAGTATTGCAAGGGGTGAGAGGTGCTTTTGTAGCCTTTTGTATCCTTTTATGTCCCTTAGTATTCCTCTTTAACAAAGAACATTTCTTGATGACAGGGTGACAGTGAAATCTTGAGTTGGTGGTGAATCCAGTTAGGGTGGATTCATGTTAGCGAGATTTAATCCCTTCATTATTGCCTTCGCACTAATCGGCGTACTCGGCTGCGACCCTCAAGCAAAAGAGGACTTGAAGAACGAACTTCAGCTTGATGTCGTTGATAAAATGAATAAGACGTATGGGCCCAAGGGCATGGTGATCAGGGATGCAACCTTGATCGATAAGGGGAGCGGCAAGTACGAAGGTTTTGGCGAAGGTGAATTCAAAGGTAAAACCTTCAACTTTGTTGTTAACCTAACGATGGTCGAAGGAGGTTATAGGTGGAATAGTTCTCCAGCTGACGCCAGTAACTTTCAAGGTAAAGATTTATTGGAACTCTTTAAAATAATGAAGGACCAGTGAGCGATGACAGGGTGACAGTGAAATCTTGAGTTGGTTGACAATCACATCCTCGGCTTTTTGATTGGCTAATTATTTTGTCGCTCACCATCGATCCGCAAACATGTGTATTAGGTAATCTCTCCCAATGTAGGGGCAGACTCGACAGCGAATTTACATCCTCTCTTTATAAACGCTGTTCTATCTGTATCGATCTGTATCGATCTGTACCAATCTGTCGTTTCACTTTTACCTTCTTTAGATATGGTGAAATAGTCTGCCCTCTGCCCCTAAATGATGTTTTAGCACGATACAGTCGTGTTCAAATCTAGGGGCAGACTATTTTTCGAGTCTGCCCCTAGTCTGCCCTCTGCCCCTATTTAGGGGCAGCAAGGGCAGACTCCGAAATTGAGTCTGCCCCTAAATAAAAAGTCCGGTTTTTACGTCTGCAACTTTTGCCTTTTCTTGCCACCGCCTCCAAAAAACATTCATTCCCTAGGGAAAACACAAAACGAATTAGGTTCGATTCCCAAAACACATTCTACTTGTTAGGCGGTAGGTTCCAGCTCTGAATTGCTACCCGATCTTAAGTGACAGTGGTGGTTGTGTCTTTGACCTGAGAACACGCAGGCAGGCCAATAAAAATGTTTTGTCCCATGATTTAATTCATGGCAGCCGGCTATAAGCTTTATTCCATTGAGTTATGGAATCAGTCGAAGCCTTGCCTTTATGTAGAATCAGTCTGTACCTTAAGATGACAGGTTTTTTAGTGGATAAAGTCGCCGGATTTTGCCCGGGCCAGACAGGGTTTTGCATGCTTTTCTTGTTTCGCAGAATCCATGGCTGAGGATAGCCGGCTGACTTGGGATGACAAAGGATTGTCAGGCTACTGATTCTTTGCCCATTGAATCTCCCACTCATGTCCATCCAGGTTCCAGCGATAACCGGAGTGCGTTGTGGGGTTACTTTCCCCTCCGAGCTTCTGAACTGGATATCCTTCGGCAGTTTAATGCGTGTGGAAAATCCACCATATCCTTTTGCATTTTCCGCTCCACCAATACGCGTCTTGGGCTGTTTGGCCAGTAGGCTGATATTAAAGTCGATTTTACGGTGGTGGTCTTCACGTCGATGAATGTGAATGGAAGTGGTTTCATTGACGATGGGGATTTTGCTTTCGTGCCAATGGGCTGATTTCCAATGGACATTTAGATGCAGGGTCAGGGATTTATCTGTGTTTCGTTTTACCTCCAATTCATTTACATCCCATGATTGATCTTTGGTGGTCCAGCCGTCGCCCATTCGCTCACCGTTTACCTCAAGAAAATGCCATGCCCAAAAAATTCCCCGATGATGCAGGTGATCTGAAGGAAAGTCTTCTGTAAGAATGTTTCCCGAGAGATCATACAGAGGGTGGATATAATTAGCGCGGGCATGTTTACCTTGCTGGGCCTTAGTGGTGCGTTGATAGAAAAGGACTTTCTCTTTGCCTTCAGTTACCAGCACTCCTTCTTGGGTTATCTGGTAATCGAGTTTGGGCTCTGCCGCGATAGCGGAAATGACCAAAGCCCAGAAAGTGATGATGGATCTCATTTCTGTTTCGGCGTGCCAGTTACCGGAAGTTTGTAGCAAGCCGCTTCGCGATGGTTACGTACCAATAAATATTCACCCACCAGTGTGTGGGGATTCCAAGTTTTGCCATCTAAAGCAGCGAATCGTGACAATTCAATTTGTTCTTCCGGACTGGCTTCGATGAGAATGACTTCACCGTTTTCAGCCATTACAAGAATATGGTTTGCTCGCATTAAAATTTGTCCATGCCCGAAACGACCATCCTTCCATTTGCGCCGACCATCTTCCTGATTGATGCAGGCAAAAATGCCGTCATCCAGTCCATAAATATGGCCTTCATGGGAAACAAGGTTGGTAAACTTGGCCTTCATAAAGCGTGAGCTCCAAAGTTCATTGGCAGAATATGATCCCTCATTTTTAGTGACCTGAACTAATTTACTGCCTTGTCCGTACCCTAAGCTGAGCAGGATTTGGTTATCGTTCAGGATCACAGGCATCGACACATGAGGGACTCCCACTTTCCATTCGAATGACCAGATCACTGAACCCGTTTTGGGGGCATGTGCGGTTAGCTCTTCCTGATTAAATATTAGGACCTGCTCTTCTCCATGAATTGTTGCCGTATGAGCAGAACTATACCCTGCACGGCTATTTCCTCCTGACCACACGGGTTCGCCCGAATCGAGATTATAGGCCAGTAACGATTTCCCTGATTCACCTCCGGCACTGACGATCACCTTGCCTTCCAGGATTAGGGGCGAACTACTATAACCCCATTCCTTAGCTTTGTTTCTTTTCTTTGAGGCACCGGTTTGGTCCACTTCATCATCATTTTCTAGCCCGGCATCAGAGGCGATATTGCGTTGCCATACCGGTTTACCGGTTTCCAGTTCCAGACAGTTAAGTATTCCCGTGGCTCCCAGCGCATAAACATTTTTTTTATGGATTGTTGGGGTAGCTCTTGGTCCTTCACCAGCTATTTTCGTATCGTAGCGGCCCGGATTGGAGTGCATCCAAAGCATTTTTCCGGTGAGTAGGTCATAGCAGGAAACAATTTCATTTTCACCTCGTTGTTCCTGGGTGATGGCTCGGTTAGCTGACACAACAAATCCTGACCAGGCTGCGCCAATGTCTTGTCGCCACATTTGCTCAGGCGGGTTGGATTCCCAGTCGGCAATCAGTTTTGGACCGGGGGTTTTGCAATCACGGGTTGGTCCCAAAAATTGAGGAAATGAGAACTGGGTGGAATTGGAGTCTAAACCTGTTGAGCTTGAGGACTGTCTATCATCTGCCACTTCTGGTAATGAGCGCTTTGCCCAGCGCCACTCAAATATAGGTACCATATTCCCGCTGACTTGATCGAACCGGAAACAGGCACCAAACAAGGCAAACGCTCCAATTAAACTAAACAGGATTCGGAGTCGTAACTGTTTTGAGAATCGCGAAAAGATCAGTACCCAAATGGTTAGGAGCACAAAAGAGATAATTAATACTCCTCCCGTTTTTAGTACCCGCTCCTGCTGGTTATCTCCGCTACCTGACCAAATAGTAGTGAGTACAACTGCCAAACAGGCAGAAATTATGATGGCTGGCCACCAGCGTGGTTTAATTTCAGTGGGAATTTCCTCAATGGGTTCCTGTTCGAGCGCTTCTTCTTCAGGTTCTTCCATGTGTGACACGGCTATGGTCTACCACAGCAGCAGCCTTGAGCGAGATGAAAATTAATTTGAGTTTGATGCGTTCGACCCATTTTCCGATCAACAAACCTGTTAAAATTGAAATCGGTACTTTCATTTCTGGTTTTATGAGTCTCAATGGTTTTCGGGGTTATCGCGTCACTAAGTCGGACATGCCCGAATCCCAAGCTAGCGAGGCAACCTTCTTAAGGTCTCCATTTGAGGATATCCGGTAGGCTGTTAGGCTGGCACCGGTGGTTGCAGAAACCAGAAGAAACTTGCCATCTGGAGAGAGCGTCAGTCCCCAGGGAATTTTATCGGCTTTGGTTAAGCCGATGAATTCGGCTTTTCCATTTTTCAGCACACGGTAGCGGGAGATGCGGTCAAAATCCTGGCGGTGACCGCGCAAGCCGGCGAAGAGGAATTTTCCGTCGGGTGTAATCAGCAGATCGGAAGCGCTTAGGCCAATCTTGGACATGCCGGGTGGCAGGATGCTGATGTCCTGTTCCACCTTGAGTTGCCCGTTGGCTTCGCGTCTGTAAGAGGAGAGCCCGATGCCTTGCTCGTTGCTGAAGTAGACCATGGGCAGGGTGGGGTGGTAGGCCATGTGACGGGGACCCGAGCCGAGGGGAGGCTTGGCGTCTTTGGGTTCGAGTGGGGTGACTTTACCGGTCTTGCCGTCGTAGCCGTACTGCAGAAGGGCGAGGTTTCCTTTTACGTAGGGAATATAGATGTTCTTTCCGTCGGGTGGAAGGAGGATGCAGTGGGCTTCTCTCTTGCCCTCGTCTACTGTGGTGATGGCCTTTCCGGGGATTCCCTGATTGTCGAGGGGGTAGACGTTGAGTCGTCCGTTTCCGTAACTGACTCCAAGGATGTGCCGATTTTCTTTATCAAGGCTCAGGTAGCAGGCTCCGTCATTAAAATTGATATTCTGATGTTTTTGGTAGGAACCATCTTTGTTTAAGAAAACGACTGCACCCGGTACGTTTCCGGAATCTCCCCTCGTTGCCGTTACATACAGCAGGGGTTTGCTTGGATGAGCGGTGATGACGCGGCCCGAAAATTCGAACTTCACCTTCTTGGCGATCTTGAGCTCAAAACCATCCTCCTTCGGTGTGGCTTGGACGATCCAGAGCGTATTGTTCTTGCTGCTGGGTGAGTAGATTCGGAAGGGCTCAGCTGCTTGGCTTATGGCCGCGAGCAATAGGGCGAAGGTGAGTAGAAATCGGAGTGACTTTTGGTTATTCATCGTTTTGGGTGTCAGTATTTCGGAAAGATGGCTGGGGTGGGGAAGCGCTCCTCGGGTTTGTTTCCTCCGAGGTATTCCTCGCGGGGAATGTTGACGTTGGGCCAGTGGCTCGGTCGGACGCGGATATTGCGACCGGGGCGGATACCTTCGATGATGAGATCGGTTTTGAAATGAATCTGAATGCCGCTACTACCTAGAGGGATTCCACCTATTATTTTGGTGACCTCAAGGATGGGGCCTTTACTGGCCATGTGGGCGGGACTGTAGGCGCCGTGTGTGTGCTTGAGGTTACTTTCCACCGCGTTCATTTGGGCGTTGGCTCCCTTCTTAAAATCGGCGTAGAGCGATTCATCCATGCCGCCGAACAAGGTGGCGGTGATGGTGGCGGTGCCAAACTTGCCGTACTCGACCGCATCGATCCAACCGGGCATCCAGCGCGTTTGAATGAAGGCCTTGTGCGTCTCGGTCTGGTTGCGGGCGGCGCGTTGCATGGCGACCTCGTCCAACCAGATGTCGGAGATGTGGAAGCGGGTGAAGATGTTGCCCGGGGTGGGTTTCCAAGTGATGCCAAGCAGAACGGCCTGATCCTTGAGGGCTTTCTTTCCGCTGGCGGGCCAGATGCCCTCAGCAATGAGGTCGGCCACTTCGAGTTTCTCGCGGCGACGCCAAATGCGGGTGGCGGCGTCGAAGGTCAACGTTTCCTCCTCGGCCTTGGTGCCACCGATTTTGGGTTCGCGGCGGGCAACGATCTTGCCGGCGAAATTCTGGAGTTCCACTTCCTGAAGCTTCCAGACTTTACCTTCACGTTGGCAGAAGCTGGGTTCGTCCTCGAGTAAGATGAGGTGGTTCTCGGCCGGGGCAATGCCTTTGCCACTGTAGCCGGCGGTCTTGTTCCGGTTGTTGACGGGTAAGACCGGCACTGAAGAGAGCTTGGGATCCGGCGGGAGAAAGCCGCGAGCGTGGAGTACGGTGCCGATGGGAATGTCCCGCAGACCGGCCGGCGCACCCTGATAGCGAATGACGCCATAGGGCAACATGGCGAAGGGGTGCGGTGCGTTGCGGAAGTAGGTGCCTTCACCCTGGATACGGAGACTGCCGCGGCGGTTGGCGTGGTCAACAAAGGTTAGTTCACCGCGGTAGGCGTGCGCTTTTTCCGGCGGTGGAAATTGCCCCGCTATGGGCCGGAAGGGTTTTTCCTCGGCGGAAACAGGCATAGATAAAAGGACCGTGCCGAGGGTTAGCGCGGCGAAACCGATGACCGACTGGATCCGGATCATAGCGTGATCACTTTGTTGCTGTCGCCAAACTGGTCCGTTTCCACGCCCATCTTCTGGGCCATGAGGAGAAGAAGGTTGCTCATGTGGGCATCCGTGTTTGCAGGGCGACTGCAGAGGCGGTAATGGTCGCTGGGCTTGTCGAGGGTGTAGCCGCTGAAATGGTCTTGGTTGAAATCGATGTGGCTACCGTGCTTCAGGCCGAGATCCGAACCGCCGGCGAGCACTAAGGGCAGGTTGGCGTTGCCATGGCTGTGGCCATAGGACATACCGCTGCCGAAGAGCGACATAGTTGAGCCGAGTAGTGATTTGCCATTCAGATCCTTGGTTTGCGACAGCCGCGTGAGGAAGTAGCCAAACTGTTCGATGGCGAAGGTGTCGTAGTTAGTCAGTTTCTCCATGTAGCCTTCATCGCCGCCGTGGTGGCTGAGTTGGTGGCGCGATTCGGTGATGCCAATTTCCGGAATGGCAAAAGCATCGCCTTCGCCGCCGAGGCTGAAGGTGGCCACGCGGGTGACGTCCGTTTGGAAAGCCAGCACCATGAGGTCATAGACTGTGCGGAAATAGTCGCCGGCCTGCGTTTTGGCAATGTCGCGATTGGTACGTTTGCGGTCGGCCTCGGAAATCTTAGGCAATGGTGTATCGAGCCAGTTGTCGGCCCGGCGGGTGCGAATCTCGGCTTCGCGCACGGAGGTCAGGTATTGGTCCAATCGGCCCTTGTCGGCGGTGCCCATTTTCTGGGACAGGGCGCGCACCTCGGCGAGGTTATCGTCCAGTACGCTGGCTTTGCGGCGCAGGGCCTTCCGTTGGGCAGCGATGCCCCCTTTGGGTTCCTCGAAAAGAGACGTGAAAATTTGGCTACATCGGCGCTGTGCGGGCAATTGAACGCCATCAGTGGTCCAGGCGAGGGAACCCTGAGTCAGGGCTATCTCCATGGAGGGATAGCGCGTGTTCTGCCCACTGACCTGCGCCATTTTCTGGTCCACCGAGATGGTGTTACGATGCGCCGCACCGATCTTGGCGCCGGTCAGGAAGATGTTAATGCAGTTGTGGTGGTGTCCCAGACTACCGGGATGGTGTAGGCCGCTGATTGGCGTGATCACGTTGCGGAATTTCTCCAGCGGCTTAAGCGAACGGGAGAAGGTGTAGTCCTTGCCCGGCTTGGTGATCTGGTAATTCAGTGAATGCACGCCGTTGGCGAGGTACATAAAGGCGCTTCGGCGCGGCGTCTCGGTTTTCTCCTTGGCCTTGAGCGGGATCATGCATTCGAGCATCGGCAGGGCGATACACGTGCCTATCGCGCGGAGGGCGTGGCGGCGGTCGATTAGCCAGGATTGGGTCTGAATATTACTCATGATTAGGCTTGGGGTTTTAGCGTTTCCGGAATAGTTCGGAAGTGGCCACAGCTCTAACAATGTCCATTACACGGTACTGTCCTTGTTTGGATTGTTCAAGAATGGATTGGATGTCATCATGGTCGTCAATCGTCAATACGCGCCGCAGCGCGTAAGTGCAAAGGTGTTCAATGAAGGCCTGCGTAATTTGGTCGCGATCTTCCAATAGCAATTGCTTGAACTGGGCCGAGTCTGCAAATTTTCGCCCATCGGGCATGATGCCCGAAGCATTCACTAACGGATTCTCTCCCACGCCGGTCGGCACGTGCTCATGGGTGCGCCATTGGCCGATGGCATCGTATTGATCGAAGGCCAGTCCGAGCGGGTCAATAGTGCGATGGCAAGCCGCGCAGTTGGCGTTCTTGGCGTGTGCCTCGATACGCTGCCGGATGGTAATCTTATTACCTTTTGGTGGCACCGGTTCGATGGGGTCGACATTGGCCGGCGGAGGAGGCGGTGTCTTGTTAAAGATTGTTTCGCTAATCCAAACCCCACGATGTACCGGGCGATGACGGGTTCCGTCGGAGGTCAAACCAAGCACTGCTCCCATCGTAAGCAGACCGCCACGATGGTCTCCGTCTTTGAGTGTGACACGCTGGAAGCCTCCGTTTTTTGGCTCGGGCAATCCGTAGAAATCACAGAGCCGTGCGTTGGCCATCGTCCAGTTCGAATCGAGCAACCCTTCGATACGTAGATTCTTAGTCAGTAACTCGCGAAAAAATTCCACCGGTTCATTGCCCATGCTCGTCTCGAGCCAATCATCGTACTCGGGATACAGTTTCTTGTCCGGTGGGAACATGCCCACGCGATGCAGTTGCAGCCATTGCCTTGAAAAATCGTCGATGAAACGGTTGATCCGTTCGTCGGTCAACATTCGGTCCACTTGTTTCTTTAAGCTTTCGCCTTTCAGCGTGCCGGCCTTAGCTTCAATGGAGAGGTCGTCGTCCGGCATCGAACTCCACAGAAAATACGAAAGCCGCGAAGCGAGTTCCTGATCTGTGAGTCGTTCGCGCGGCTCAGGATGGCCTTCGACTAGGTAGATGAAATTCCGGGAAGTCAGCACTCGCAGCAGGGCGTTGCGATAAGCGGTGACAGCTTTTTCATCAGCCTTACGATCAGCGTGATAGGAGTCCAGATAGTTCTTTAACTCCTCTGGTTTCACCGATCGGCGCCAAGCTCGTTCGGCAAACCGTTGCAAATGTTCGGCGACCACTTCAGACGAGGCGTTTTCCGGGGGCATCACATCCTTGCGGCGAGCTTTTTCCGAGTCGGTTACCAGTGGGCCTTCCCATTCCAGCCAGTCCAGAATCACCGTCGAAAAAATGCCGTTACCTTTGTTATCGAACATCTGCGGTGCGTTGGGGTTCAGTAGCAGAGTCTCACTGCTGTGCGTAAAGATATAAGCTCGGCTTGCAAGTGCATTGCGAAAGGCTGCGCCGCCTCGTCGGTCCACACCGTCAGTCGCCACCACGGCAAAGTGTAATCCTATGGGCATTTCGAGGAACACTTCGAATTCATACACCTGCGGTTTGTCTTCCGGTGCGGTGATGTCCAGTTCGATGAGGCCGTCGACGGTTTCTTCACTGGTGCGTTTGCCGATGCTGAGGTGAGCCGGTTGGCCGCCGGGCGGGCGGATGCCGCTGGCTTGCAGTCGAAGTTTGTAAAGACCGCTGTGTTCCGGGCCCGTGCGGCCCAGCCAGTTTGGGGACAGGGCAGGTTGAACGCGTCCGGGAAAATGGAGGTACCGCAGCGGCCGCTTGATGCCAAGCCGATCTAGCGCCTTCTGTTCTTTTTCTCCGCCGCCGTAACGCAATTCCGCCGCGGTCTTGCGCACCTTGCGCGCTTCGGCAATTTTTTCAGGAAAGGCACGATCCAGTACAATCTCAGCTGCGCGGTAGTAGCGGTCCATGTGCGAGGGTGAAAGGGAAAGCTGCGAACCGATGCGCTCATAGCCGTGCCAGAGGGTGTCTTCATTCAGCTCACCCGGCTTGGCCGGATCATAGCGCACGCCGAGTAGATCGTAGACAGTGTTCTGGTATTCTTTGCGGCTCAATCGATAATGCGCTACCGGCGGGCGTTTGGCCATGCGCGCAGCACGGCCTTCGCGGATGCGTACGTCCAATTGGGCAATGACCTTGCCGATTTCATCAGCGGTCGGTTGTGCTTCATCTTCCGGCGGCATTTCGCCGGCATTGATTTTCTCCACGACCTCGGCCCAGACCTGCCCATCAATGCCGGATTTGAAATCACGTGACAATTGATCAAGTCGCAAATCACCTTTGGACTTCTTCGGTCCGTGACAGTCAATGCAATGTTTCTGGAGAAACCCCTCGAAAGGCTCAGCTGCTTGGCTACAGAGGGCCAACGTGAGGATGCCTGCGGAGAGAAGAATGGAAGCAATCCTTGTCACTGCAGGATTTTAAATGCCTAGTCCGTCAATGGGGTCGTGATCGAGCAGTTGGGTGATTTCCTGAGGAATACCCGGGAGCAGGCGCAGTTGTCCCGGATCAATCATGGTGCGCAGGATGGTGCTGATCAAGTGTCCCGGATCATAGGCTTTGCTATTGGGTTCACCTCCCTGCTTGTCAGATTGTCCGATCACTTTGCCGCCCCCCATTCCTCCACCATAAAGCATGAGAGGGGCGAGTCTTGCCCAGTGATCGCGGCCACCACGTTTATTAATCTTGGGGGTACGGCCCATTTCACCGCAGCAAACCAGTAAAATTTTATCAGATAAACCGCGCGCCTCACAGTCACGGATGAAGGCCGCAACTGCGTGATCAAAACTAAGGCCGACGGCTTCCATGCCATCAGTCATGTTGAGGTTATTGCCATCAGCATGCATATCCCACACACCAGCGTAGCTGGCATGGATGGTAACATAACCGCAACCCGCCTCGCACAGACGTCTAGCTTGAAGCAGGAGTTTGCCAATGGTATTGGCCTGTGCATTATAGAGTCCTGCCTTGCCCCGTTTTACCTTATTCCAGCGTGTGCCTCCGTCGTATTGGCTGGTGTCATACATTGCCAGGGTCTTCGGATCTTCCTGTGAGAGATCGAGCGCATTGGAAACTCCACCACCCAGTAACACTTCATAAGCCTGTTGCTGAATTTCATCGGCGGCATTGATACTGCCCGATACATCTGTTTGTCGGTTAAGTTGATCCAACGCTTTCAGTAGAGATCGGCGATCACTCAAAAAACGTTCGCGCGGCAGGTTGAGCTTCATGTCCTCCTGCAACTTGCCGCCTTTGCCGGGGATGAAAGGTGCAAAGCCTGCACCGTAAGATCCGGTTGCTGATAAATTCCCGCGGGCAGACGGGCCGGGGACGTTCTTACTGACTGAAGCGGGAAAGAGCACTGTAGTAGTTGGGGTACCCGAGTCTGCGCGCGTGGCACCTGCTACTCTGGCAAAGTGGGTGCTGATGGCTGCTTCTTTGGAGAACTTACTGACGATGGGTTGGATATTGTGGCCGGCGTTCTGGGTGGCAAACGATCGTACTACATTAAATTTATGGGCCAGCTTGGCCAGCTGACTCATGGCGCCGCCAAAATGAACTCCCGGGATGGAGGTGGGAATCACTTCACCCACAGTACGGATTCCTGAAGGAGCATTTGGCTTGGGGTCAAAGGTCTCAAACTGGCTGGGGCCACCCTGTTGAAAAAGAAAAATGACCGACTTGCCGGTTAAAGGATCGGTTTGTCCGCCCGACAGGTTGGCCAGGGCCTTGGTGGTGAGCAAAGAAGAGAGGGATAAACCACCTAGGCCCAGTCCGCCAATCTGCAGGAGTTGGCGCCGGTTCAGACTTTGGTTTCCATCAAAAACACTCAGCATATCCTAACCTTAGAAGATTAAATGCTATCGGAAATTCAGCTTTTTTCCAGCTCAATTACTTAATGGTTTTTTCGATGCGCTTAATGAAGCGTAGCAGCAAGGGATGGGCAGGTTTGGCCATTTGACCATGGTTATAACCATCTAGTTCCATGATTTTGGTATCGGGATGTTCCACCACCTGCATCATACGCCACATATAGGCGTTTTCCTCATAACGGCCGAGTAATTCCAACTCACGATCACCGGTAATGAGTAGCAGTGGCGGCGCGTCCTTTCGCACATGGAAGAGGGGAGCCATGTCATCCAAAATGGGTTGTTTCCCATCAATACCGCGTTCCTTGCGTACGGTAAAATGGGTGATGGTATGGCCACTATAGGGGATGAGACCTGCAATGGCGTTGGCATCAATCTTGTGTGCTGCCAACCAGCGTTTATCCAGGCCCACCATGCTGGTGAGATAACCTCCGGCAGAATGTCCGCTCACGTAAATGTGCTTTGGTGAGCCGCCATATTTTTTAATGTTCTTGAAAGTCCAAGCCACAGCAGCTGCTGCGTCTTGAATATAGGCGGGAGACTTCACCTTGGGATGCAGCCGGTAATTCACTGCCACGACTGCGATTCCTTTTTCTTGCAGTTCCTCAGGTACACTGCGGTTACCTGCTTTCAGCCCTCCGCCGTGGAACCAAACCAGAGTGGGGAAGCTCTTAAGATGCTTAGGATGATAGATATCCAAGCGGCAACGTTCTCTCATGTAATCATTCAGCTCTCCGGACCGGTAGAGGATATTCGTGTCGGTCTGGTAAAGGGGCTTGGTCTTTTGTGCTTGTAGGTGAGCCGAAAAGATCAGGAAGAATATAAAGAATGAAAAAAGTCGCATGAGTATGAGAGGGAGACTATACGGTTGATACCAACTGCTGCAAGAGTGGTAAAGCCTCAAGGACTTTCATGGGGAGGAATGTTTACTTCTTGTTGTTGCTGTGGATTAAGCACTTCGGCAATGCCTTTTTCAGTTCAGAAA
>CACDBG010000039.1 GCA_902551155.1 uncultured Verrucomicrobiota bacterium
TGCCATCGCAAACGCTCCTGCCCGAGTAGCACTACCTGAAATCAAGCTTCAGCCCTCCGGAGGAAGTCTTCCTGAAGAACAACCCACCATTGAATTTGAACGTGAAGGCGACACGGTAAAACGCGTCCAAATCAACTGTTCCTGTGGCCAGTCTATCCATTTAGACTGCGTCTATTAGTTGATCTTCTGGCATTTATCCTGCTGTGAGTACTCGGGGATTTGCGAAAGCCCCCTAACTGACAGTTATGGATTTAAATGTATCAGGTTTAGCTTCCGGATTTGACTGGAAAAATATGGTGGACCAGCTCACCAATATTGAGCGGGCACCCCAGCGAAGAATGCGGTCTGAGCAATCGGAGATCCGGACAAAAAATGAAGCCTTCACGCGCTTAAAAACCGAGTTAACCTCCCTTAAAACAGTATCCGAAGAACTTAAAAAAACTGACTTTTTCGATACCCGCAAAGTTACTAGCAGCGAGACTCATATCTCTGCATCCGCCGATTCAGGAACCTCATCTGGAGATTACAATTTTGAAATATACCAACTCGCTTCTTCAGCTAAACAATTGGGAGGCACTGACGTTGGAGCTTCGGTGAGTTCCGGTACGGCCATGAGTTCCACCGGGTTTTCCATACCCGTTACAGCGGGCACGATAACCGTACAAGGAGTTCAGTATACTGTTAGCACAGATGATACCCTCGCAGAAACTTTAACAGCAATTCAGTCCGCAGTTCGGACCGCAGCTGGAAATTCAAATTTTTCATGTTCCTATAATTCTGGAACAGATAAGGTTACCTTTAGTGACAGTTCTGATAATATTATTATCGGTAGCGCCACCGACTCCAGCAATTTCCTCCAAGCCTTGCGCCTTACAGCCAACGGAACCACCAGTATCACCAGTAACGAAAAATTGGGGGGTATCGATGTAGGGAAAACTCCCGCAGAAGGCAACTTTACTGGCGGGGCAGGCGCAGCAAGCGGCTCGTTCAAGATCAATGGCACTTCGATAACCTGGAGTAGCACCGATACCATCGCTGATATTATGGGCAATATCAACAGCTCTGAAGCCAGTGTTTATGCTAACTATGATCCAGTCAATGATCGCTTCCTGTTAACCAATAAGGCAACCGGCGACATGGGTATTACCCTGGAAGATGTGTCGGGAGATTTCCTGTCGAAAACTCAATTACTGAGTACCAATAATGGAGCGCTCTCCCGAGGCAAAAACCTCCTATACAAGGTCAATGACAATGGCCCCTTGGAAAGCCAAACCAACACAATCGACCAGAATAGCTCAGGAATTCAGGGACTAGCGGTCACTGCCACCAAGGCTCAAGGTGCATCAAAAATTAGTAGCGTAGATACTTCGGGCGAAACGATAACAACTGAAAATTCACATGGCTATAGCACTGGAGAAGCCGTCACCATTTACAGCCCAGGAACCGTTCCTGGAGGGGTTTCCACAGGAACCACTTATTATGTTAGAACTCTCTCAAGTGGAAGCTTCTCCTTGCACACCACTAAAGCAGATGCCGAATCGGGAAGTAGTCCGGTCAACCTTACCGGCGCTCAAACCGGCGACGTGTACTTTTTCAATAATAGCCCACAAAAATCGACAGTTTCAGTTAAATCGGATGATGAAACTATTAAGAACAAAATCGGAGGATTTGTTAGTCAAATAAACAAAATTCAGTCACTTATCGGCACCATGACCGCAAGCAGCACTTCCACCGATGGAAAAGTTACCTTAGGGGTGTTGGCAGGCGAATCGCTGGTGTCCATGACCATTACCAGCGATCTTCGAACCAAAGCTATTGGCGATGTTACTGGACTCACTGGCTCGATTACGCGATTGGAATCAATAGGTTATAGTACCAGCGGTTATTCCAACCAAATTACCTTATCAGACTCTGCCGCTTTAGATACCGCCCTGAGAGAAAATCAAGGGCAGGTTAAGTCTTTATTCACCACCACCACGCACGGACTGGCCGCAACCATGTATACCTACTTGGATACCCTGCTGGACGACGAAGGAGCTCTGGAAACCACCCAAACTAATCTAACTAACCAGATTAAATCCATAGATGAACAAATTGCAGATCACGAAAGACGAGTGCAAATGAACAAGGAAACATTGATCCGAGGATTCGTAAACATGGAACAGGCCCAATCTAAAATTAACAACGACATGAGCTTTCTCATGTCACGCTTCAAATAATCTAAGATGAAAAAGATGATACTACACTATACTTTTCTAGTCGCTTTACTGTGCGGAGCAACAGCCTGTAAACAAGTAGCAAAGCTGAATAATGGAGCCTATGTCGGCCCATTTTATACGGTAGGCAACGTCTATGAAACTTTGGAAGGACTGGAGCCTCACATAAAACGTGTGGCGATAATGCCACTTACCTCAGGACGGGGAAACCGAGACGCCGAACGGGGAGTTCCTCAAATGCAGGCAGTATTAACTGAAGAATTTTCGCGCAATAGAATTTTTGATATTGTCACTGTTACCCCCAACCGTATGCAAAGGATGTTCGGCAGAAAGGCGATCTATGCTGATGAACCTTTACCTCATGACTTCCTGCAAATCCTACAAAGACAAACTGGCTGCCAAGCCGTCCTTTTCACTGAATTAACCACTTTCAGAGCGTATCCACCTGTAGCGTTGGGTTGGAAAATACACTTATTCGACCTAGAATCTGAAAAACTAATTTGGGCTGTAGATGAGGTCTTTGATGGAGGCCAAAGCTCGGTTGCCAATTCACTGAGAAGGCATATCCGCAAAAATCATTCCACTCATAACTCCGCAGCGACTGAATTATTGGTTTTGGACTCTCCCAGAGAAATGGCCAGATATTCACTTTCCGAGTTAATTGGGACCCTTATGAAAAAAAATCCTAAAGAAATTACTGAACTTGCCGAAACTATAGACAGTCAGAAGGTTCCCGAAAAAACAGTAGAAGTGGGTCCTCAACCGGCTCCCTTGGAAGAAGGGGCACCTAAAGACACAAAAAAGCCGGCAACTCCACATGAGGAGCCTAGTGAAATATGAAAATTGTTGATTTTTGGCCGAAATAGGGCAAGATTAACAAAGGTTATAGAATGAAAGAAGTCAGTCTTAACGCATCGAGACAAGCGCAGGGGCCAGCTAAAATAGCTCAAGCGCAAAGCCAGCAGTCTGCCTCTGTGGATATGGTGGTACCGACTGATGCGATGGAGGCCAACCTTACAAGATCCCCGGATTTTACCCGGGTTGAGGCTGACGTAGAAGCGCGCTTTGACCAAATCAAAGATCGATTGCGGGAATCGGTACAGACCGACGCATATCCTCCAACTGAGGCGATAGACAAATTTGCAAAGCTGATAGCTTCAGAAATTAATCAGGCCGAATAAGGCCCCTTTTCCCTAAAGATATACCCCCTTTCTCCAGGCGGCACGAAATTTGCTCTGAAATAGTGCAATGGATAGCGCTAATAAGTTGAACGCTTATCGAGCTAATGCGGTAGGCTCAGCCTCGCCGGAAAGCTTAGTCGTCATGTTATACGATGGAGCTATCAGATTTTTAGGCGCAGCTCTACGTGCATTTGAACACGACGATCCTCTAGATTTCAATCTCACGGTACATACCAATATCACCAAAACTCAGGAAATCATCAGGGAGCTAAACCATGCCCTTGATCTGGAAAATGGAGGGGAGCTAGGCCAAAGCCTTACCAGCCTATATTACTATTTTGACCAAAGGCTCCAAGAAGCAAACATCAAAAAAGATCGTGCTATAATCGAGGAGATCCTATCACGCATCAGCGAACTACGCGACGCATGGAGTGAATCACTAGAGAAACAAAAAAACTTAAAGCAACAAGCCGGTTTAAGCCCCGAAAAAAACAACCCTCAAGTAGTGAACGGATCAAGCGAAGCAGATGGCCACACTAGTCTATCTCTTCTGGGCTAAACAAATGAATCTTCCAAATACCACTATTCTACTTAAAGAGTGGCTAAGGCTTTCCGAGCATGAATCTGAAGCAATTGCCGAAAAAGAGTGGGGCATGCTTAACGATCTCCTTGACCAAAAAAGTAGAATCAAAGCCTTGCTGGAAGACTACAGTGGCGACGACTTTTCAGAAGCTGACAAGCTATTGGTTAATGAACTAATCATGATCACAAAGCTGAATCAAACTCTCCTCCAGTCAGAGATGGATATCGTGAATAGCCGAATCCAAAACGAAGATCGCTCACTTAAGACCATGCGAAAAGTCGGCCGGATATACGGATCCCAAAACGGGAACTCCTACTGGCATTCTTATTCCTAAATTACCTTTTTTTGGGGTTTTTTAGTTTAATTCACCGCAGATATTCCAAAGTTAGATGGCATACTAACTGCTGTGTGATTGAGGAATGAATGTAAGTTTGTATCAGGCTGCCGCGGCGTTAGAGGGATCTATGCAACGCCAGGAAGTGATTGCAGAAAATCTTGCAGCCGCCTCAATCCCCGGATTTAAGCGCAACCGCGTAGGCTTCAGTTCGGTTAATGCCGAAATGTTCAACAAGGCATTAGATCAAGCTAACAAAAGTGAACTCCGGTTTATGCTACCACGTGTTACTGGATATATTGATTTTCAACAGGGCACTCTAATGCCCACCGGAGACAACAAAAATGTCTCAATTGATGGACCTGGTTTCTTTGGTGTAAATGGACCCAATGGAGCCGTCTTCACAAGAGATGGCTCATTCCACATCGCCAGTGATGGCACTTTGGTCACCAAAGAGGGTTATCCACTACGACAAGCTGGTGGTGCTGCCAACCTTGTCATTAACACTAATGATTCAAACCCGGTAACTATCGATCGAGATGGCAATGTCAGCCAGGGCGGCACCCCTCTCGGCCAATTAGAGTTGGTTCAATTCAGCTCTGATGACCTTAAAAATTTAAAACGGTTAAACGCCGGATATTATAGTTCTGAAGGAGTAACCCCTTTACCTATCAACTCTCAAGAAACGCGGGTTGCGCAAGGCTTTTTAGAGGGCTCTAACACCACCCCCACCCATGAAATGGGGGAACTGATGTCGACCTTAAGACACTTTGAAGCAAATCAAAAGATCATGAAAATTCAGGATGAAACCCTTGGCAAAATGATCCAACAACTCGGAAACACTCAATAGGATACCAATAATGTTACGCGCTCTATATTCTTCGGCTTCAGGCATGCAGGCACAACAGATGAATCTGGATGTAATTGCAAACAACCTGGCTAACGTAAACACCACTGGATTCAAAAAATCCAAGATCGAATTTCAAGATCTACTTTACCAGACTAAGAAATCCGCTGGAGCAGAATCAGGCGCAGGGAATCAGGTCCCAACCTCACTTCAAATTGGACATGGTTCACGAGCCGTTGCCACCGCGAAAGTATTTTCAGCGGGTGAAATCTCCAGCACGGGGGAAAAAATGGATCTTGCCATCCACGGAAATGGGTTTTTCAAGGTTACTTTACCTGATGGAAGCAACGCTTTCACCCGCGATGGCGGATTCAAACTTAACAGTACTGGAAATATCGTAACTTCTGATGGCTTACCAGTTACTAGTTTTGCCGGAGTCACCATTAGCCCCGAGGTCACCAACATTTCGATAAGTCCCACAGGAGTTGTTGCTGTAACTCAAGCTGGAACAACCACCACAGCGGGTAATTTGGTGCTGTCACGATTTGCAAACCCAGCAGGCCTGGAAAATATCGGATCCAACCTATTCCGAGAAACACCATCATCAGGAACTGAACAAACTGGCGAACCAGGTAACGCTGGTATGGGTTCAGTACAACAAGGGTATCTCGAATTATCCAACGTGAAGGTAGTTGAAGAAATGGTAAATCTGATTAAAGCCCAACGTGCTTATGAAATTAACTCCAAGTCCATTCAGGCAGCCGATGAAATGATGAGCATGAGTAATCGACTCCGTGGTTAATCTAAAGCAATTGTTATGAAAAAATTAATCTGTATTTTACACTTTAGCCTAATCGTTGCGGCGTCTGGAGCAGACGCAACACGCGAGGTGACTCCAGCCAAACTTGTTCCTCTGGTCGCTGAAGCACTGTCTAAATCTTTTGAGCTTGATCAAGGTGAACTTATTTTGGAGCCAACTCGGGCAATCAACTCAATCCCGATACCAATTGATACGGCAAGTATCAGCATCCAGCTAATCACTCAACCCTACACTCAACCGACTGCTTTTATGAAAGCACATTATAGAGTGCTAGCTAATGGCAAAGCAATTGGTGAGCAAGTCAATTTTTTTAAGGCACGATTGATGAGGAATGTTTGGGTCACACACAAAATTGCTCAAAGAGGAAAAAATTTGGGAGAAATCAAGCTGCTCAATAAGAAAACCGACACCATTAATTTAAGGGATGGCATCTGGACGGGTAAACCAGATGAAACTCAACAATTGGTCACAACTGTTTCAGCCGGCTCCATAATTTTGGAAAGACACTTGCGGCGTACTCCCGTCATTTTTCGTAACCAAACCGTTGATGCAGTATTACAACATAAAGCACTGGAAATTCGCCTGCGCGTTTTAGCCCTGGAAGATGGAGCACCCGGGGATCTAATACGGCTTCGTAATACTCGATCCTCCAAAGAGATACGTGGCAAGGTGGTTAACAATCGTGAGGTAAAGGTAACTTACTAGAATGAACAAGAAGACTCTTATTATCAGCTTGGCTTGTGCCGGTCTTTTGACTGCCGATTCACTTTGGAAAAGTGATGTCAGTCGCTCTCCAGTAGCCGACAAAAAAGCCCGATTAATAGGCGATATACTCAATGTCCGCGTACAAGAAAGCAATGCAGCAAAACGCGAGGGCAAAACCTCAACCTCACGCTCATCGGGTGTGGACGCAAGCATCTCAAATCTATTTTTCACCACCACTAGCGCTACAAACGGCAGCCAGCTCTTTCACCATGGAGGTGCATTCCCTGCGATGAAATTCGGTAACGCTACAACACACGACGGCTCCGGATCCATTGATAATTCAGATAGCCTCACAACACGATTTGCTGTTCGGGTTGTGGATGTGTTGCCTAACCGCAATATGTTAGTAGAAGGAATTCGTCAATCGGCTTACGGAGGAGAAACGCAAACCATTATCTTGAGGGGAACTGTAAGATTTGATGATATAGCAGCTGATAACAGCGTTTATAGTTATCAGATTGCCGATATGAATATCCGCTACCTGTCTTCTGGAGTCGTATCCGGAGCTCAAAATAAAGGTTGGTTCATGAAATTCTGGGATAAGATCAGTCCTTTTTAATTAGAAATATTAAATCATTTATTATGGAATATAAAAAAATCATTTTCTCCGTTTGCCTATTCCCAGCTCTTGCCTGGAGTCAGGTGACAGTCGTTGCACCTCCAACCGGCAGTGGAACCACTCTAATGCCAATCAGCCCGCTCCGTGCGAATGCAGTAGGCGGAGGCGTTAGAATCAAAGATTTAGGATTTATTGAAGGTGCACGTGCTAACCAGTTAACCGGCTTCGGAGTAGTACTGGGACTTAATAATACCGGAGACAAGGATACCGTTTATTCAAAACAAGCCTTGGCCAATATGCTACAACAATATGGCCTAACTGTGCCTGCCACTTCCGTATCTTCCAAGAATGCAGCTGCAGTTATGGTGACAGCCAGTCTTCCAGCTTTCGCAAAAAGTGGTTCACGGATCGATGTGAATGTAATGTCAATGGGAGATGCCACCTCCCTCACAGGAGGTGCATTGATACAAACACCGCTGGTAGGGGCTGATGGTCGCGTGTATGCAGTCGCTCAAGGGCCCATAAATAACAATTCCTTTAGTCTAGGGACTGACGATGCAGCAGTGACTAAAAATCACCCTACCGCAGGCTCTCTTATCGGAGGTGCCCTTGTGGAAAAAGAGGTGCAAGCTACTTTAGTCCGTGATGGTCAGATAAATATCATCCTAAATGCCACGGATTTCACCTTGGCTGCCAGAATGGCCGAAGCCATTCGTGGCCAGGCACAAAACCTCGGCGGCCAAGGCTGGTTTGCTGCTGCGAGGGATGGGAATAGTGTGCAAGTCATCGTGCCAGAGCAATTTCAAGCTTCTCCAATAGATTTTATCGCACAATTGCAAGCCATAACAGTAGTCCCAGATTCCAAAGCCAGAGTAGTGATGAACGAAAGAACCGGAACCATCGTCGCTACTTCACGGGTAAAGGTTCTTAGTTGTGCGATTGCACATGGGAATATTTACCTCGCCGTAAACAAAGGAAAGGATGCAATACAGGTTCCTCCTCTAGCTCAATCTGGTACTACGGCTCTTGTACCTGCAGACGTCGCGAAAGTCACTGAAACTGGCGGGGGGCTAAATGTTTTCCCAGAACTTCCCACCGTTCAGGAAGTATCACAGGCATTGAACAGTCTGGGAGCCACACCGCGGGACATGATGACTATTTTTCACATGCTTAAAGCTGCAGAAGCACTACAAGCTGAATTAATAATTAAATAATTGAGAGAATTTATTTAAGGAATAGATCATGGCTGGACTAGGTATTATGGGCACGATGGAGATGGCGCGCAACGCCATGCGTACTGCCCGTGCCGGAGCTGAAGTCTCCGGTAATAACCTAGCCAATGCCTCTAACCCAGCTTATGCACGCCAACGTATAAAAATAGGCTCTGCTGTTGCTATTCCTACAGAAAAAGGCCCTCAAGGAACCGGTGCTGAAGTCGCAAGGCTGGAGCAAGTACGTGACAAGGTACTAGATAAGTCACTTATCGCCGAAAAGAGTATAACTAAATTTTTCGAAGCCAAGGAACTCTATCTTCAACGAGCAGAGGCAAACTTGGGTCAAACCGTAGATAATCAAACTATAGACGCAGGCGCGGGTTACGGAACCTATGGCATTGCTGAGGGAATGACGGAATTATTCAATTCGTTCCAGTCATTAAGTGTATCCCCAACCTCTACAGCCGAACGTCAAACAGTAATTTTTAATGCACAGAAAATCGCTGACAAAATTAAAACCGTTGATCGCCGTCTAGGTGATTTACGTACCGCAATTAATGATGAAGTCGAAAATGTCATCAAGGACGTTAATTCAAAAGTTAAGGAAATAGCCTACATAGCAGTAAATATTGGCAATATTGAAGTCGTTGAAGGAAGCGCCAATGAAGTGCGTGATGCGTTACAGGCAGCTATGGAAACGCTTTCGGAATACGCCAACATCTCAACCTCAACCAACGAAGACGGCCAATTGAATGTGTTTCTGGATGGCGTTCAAGTTATTACTGAGAACGTTATGACCAAATCTGTCACAATGCATACCGATAGTAATGGAATGAGTTTTTTAGCCGATGGGGACACGGGTAATATCATTAATCTCAAATCAGGCTACCTCAAAGGTATGATTGATGCACGTGATGTAGGAGTAAAAGACCTTAAGGACAAAGCCAACACACTGGCCACCCAGCTCATCACTGAAGTAAACACACTCCATAAAACTGGTTATGATCTTTATGGCCTAAATGACAGCACTGCAGGTCTTTTCACAGGCACCGGGGCAGCTGATATGAGCGTAAACGCTGCGATAATATCCGATCCGCGCAAACTACAAGGTTCAAGCTCAGCAACTGAAGTAAGTAACAATGATGTGATCCGCTCAATCGCCGCACTGAGCTCCAAAACCATTACTAATCTGGGCGGCATGACATTTAATGAGTATTACGGCAACACTGTAAGTCGTTTTGGTCAGGATTTAGCCCTCTCAAAATCGCAACTCAATGACCAAAAGACCGTACAAAAAATGCTGGAGAGACAGCGGGAGTCTATTATGGGGGTCTCGGTGGATGAGGAAGTTGCCAACCTAGTTATTTATCAACGGGCGTTTCAAGCCTCTGCTCGCTTGCTCTCAACAATGGACGGGCTAATGCAAGACGTATTGAACATGACTCGATAAATCATGCGCGTAACAACCAACAGCTTTAACAACGATCTGCGGCACAACATTACCAAGTTGGCCGAACGTCAACTACGCCTGCAGCAGCAGGTCTCCACCGGTCACCGTATTGACTCTGCAAGTGATGATCCTAATGCGATGCGACGTGTGCTTGACTTACGCAATGAGCAAGGACTCCTCAGACAATATCAGGATAACATCACGATACTCCGGGAAAACACGAATATGGTGTATTCCACAGTTCAAGGCTTCAAAAAACTCAGCGATCGGGCTTCGGAAATCGCCGTAGTAGCCGATGGCACCAAAGGATCCAGCGCGCTCAATGCTTATGCCAAGGAAGTCGACCAGTTAATTGAGGAAGCGTTCCGAATGGCTAACTCCAAACACCGTAATGTATACATCTTCTCCGGAACAAAAGGGACCACTGAAGCCTATACAGCCACCCGTAACGCAGATAATCAAATCACAAGCGTTACTTTCGCAGGTAACACCAGCTCGGCCAAGATCGATATCGCTTCACACTCTACGGTAGAAGCCAACTATTCTGCAGAGGGTGCCAACGGAGTATTAAAAACCAATGTAGCCGGCACTGACTTTATTCAAAACTTGATTGACTTAAGAACTGAGCTCAGTGATGCGGCTAGTGCCACATCAACTCCAGCTGACAAGGCAACAGCGTTGTCCAACATTAAGGACTCTGTGCTAAGTAACCTTGATCTTAGTGAGCTCAATTTTATCGATCACTTTAGCAGCATCGGAGCAAAACTCTCCCGTTTAGAGACCTCCGAAACTATCACGAATCAGCAAATTGCCGCTGTGGAACCCCTGATTTCCAACGAAATCGACGTTGATTTAGCCGACACCCTAGTTCGACTTAATGAAATCCAAAATGCCTACACTGCTGCATTACAATCGGGTAGCTCACTGCTTAGAACCTCCTTACTAGATTTTTTAAAATAAAAACTTAGATTAAAATGGCTGTACCAATACAAATGGCAACAATGAGCGCAAACCACTTCGCAGTGGAACGCATCGCTCAGAACAATAAGTTGACCGAAGCAGAGAAAATTGGTGAGGTGGCACAGCAATTTGAGGCGATTCTATTGCGACAATTCCTTAGTGAGGCCACCAAGCCGATGTTAAGCCAAAATGAAGGCATGAACCCGGCGCAAAAAAGCATATATCAGGATATGATCACCAACACGCTAGCCGACACGATGAGCCAATCCGGTGAATTCGGGTTAGCTCAGGCTTTTCGCCGGCAACTTTTACTGCGAGGCCTTGGATCAGGAGAAATGATATCCGAACCTAAGGTGCAGACCAATGAATGAGGAGCTGAACAATCTGGTCAATGCTCTGCGTGAGGAACTCACGCAGTATGGGGAAGTTTTGGCCCTGATGCAGGAGCAGCAGGAACTCATCATTAACCGTGCGGCCAATGATTTACTCATCAACCTTAATCGCGTTAATGAACAGATGGAACGCGTGGCCATCGCTCGGAACCAGCGTGAAATCTGCCGTCAAAACCTTGTAGCAGCGCTTGGCGGAGCCGAAGGCACTACTTTTCGCCAGATGACAGAAATGTTACCTCCCGAAGTGCAGCCTTTGCTAGATGCGTTGGTACAAGAAATCAACCACATGCTGCAAAATATTCAACGTTGGCTAAAGCAAAACCACCTACTGTTGAAGCGCTCTTTGGACCTGATGCAGACAATAATGAAAAATATGTTTCCGAGTGCGGAGGCGGCCGCCGGAACGTACGGACGCGGCGGCCAGGTGTCCCCAGTTAACCCTCCACCCAGCTCACTGTATGAGGGAATAATATAATATGAAAAACCGTTTAACATTAATGAAATGCGTAGTCGTTTTGATAGTGGCAACGTTTGTTTTGACATCTGCTGAGCGCCAGAAAAAATCGTTATGGAGTTCTATTACTTCTCCTCTATCCGCCGCACCCAAGCCAGGTTACTTAAATAATGGAGAGCCGTTTTCTTTGCGTAAAGCAGCACCATTACGTCCACCTGCATACGCCTTACCCTCTCTTCCCATCACGCCCGACCCCCAACCGCTGCCGCTTGCGGCCCTGAAACCAGCACAACCTCTCAGCCCCGCTGGCATTCAAGGACAAGACCCCCCCGCAACCCCAAGAGCCACAATCCCTGCAATGCAAGTGCCTTCAATTCGACCTCTTACAATTAGAGCCGAATCAACTTTTGTCGCGCCTTCTTCAAGAATTCATTCTGCAATTTCCGCACCCGCACACCTCCCCCTACGCAATGCATTTTTGAATCCAAAAATATACCGTTACTTTGAAGGAGATGCTAATGGCACAATCCAGAGCCGTATCAGACTAAAGGATAATTCACTCTTTACCCACCCTAGCCTGAGCCCATTGCTACGACGACAAGGAAGCACAACCTATCAGATTAAATGAAACTGAAATACTCCATTATTATTATCGGTTTCTCCGTACTGACTATTTTGAAGACAGAGGGTGCTGCTTCTACATCGCAAAACCAATCATTTAATTGGGGGACTTTAAGTGGCCTAACTGGAGTACCCACTCCTCTGGAGGAATACGGACTGACTCTGGGTGATATCACCACCACAAGAATTTTTAACCCTCTAGGTCAACTGAAGCATCATGATTCTATTATCGTCGCAAGACAGATCAACGACTCGAAGATTATTAACCCCTGGCAGGAACTCACCCCCGGAACCGGATTAATCGTAAATGGGAAAAAAGCAGTAATACAAAAAATTGAACCAGAATCCCCTCCTGAAAATGAAGGGGTTGGGCTTAGAATAAAACTGACGGTTCAGGAAATTGGTGGAACCTCAATGGACTTGGAATGGGAACAAGTGCCACACAAATTGAACTGGTCAGAAGAAAAAGAAGATCGGGAAAAAGCCGTAAATAAACTTCAAGAGAATCTACGCGTCGGAGCGCATTTAATCCTGAATGGTGAACGCATAGTAATCACCAAAAGGAAAATCAACGATGGACCTCTAAATTTAACCGCCAACAAAATTCTTACATTTGAAGCCGATTACCATTCCCTGAAAGGCGATGGTGGCACGCTCAAAGGGGAGACCAACCCAACTGAAAATATAAATGATGCAGCTTGGAAGCTAATAGATGCCCCCATTAACCTGCCCGAAATTAACCTACCCAATAACACTGTCCAATTGATCACCTGGAAGTTCCGATCCCGGGACAACGATCCTGACGACACCCCGCCCGTTACTATTCTTCACCGAGCCAAAGGCGTAGTATCAGATATTGACCTATTGGATGACAAAACCGCCAATGTCCACTTTCTCTTCAAATATGATAGGCAAAGTTTCACAGAACAACTCACCTGGAAACAGGAACAAGCCTTAGACGGCAAGAAACAAAGCTCCCAATGGCAACTGACGAGCACCTTCGATGATTTTATTGAGGTTCATCGGGTCAACGACAGCAACATTCAGTTCAGTATAACCCCTGATTCTCTCATAGAAGCAAACCAAGAAGCCGCCAAGTTCTTTGAACGTAAAAAACATAATACTGGCGGCAATAATCTCTCTTCAAACATATTAGATGCCGAAACAATTTCCAACCATATCAAAAACTTAAAGGAAATCGTAGATTCTGACGCTTCAAAAACGGTTAAAATAGATGCCAAGCGTCAAGCGCTTATTTACTTGGCACGTTTTTATGAACATCAAGCAGAATTAATTAAATCACTGGAGCAGGAACAACTTTTTCGTTCAGAAATTAAGCTTAATCAAGCCCGTATGTATGAACGCCACGCTTGGCTGAATAGCAAAAAAATGGAACTTTTGGAGAAAGGAAATGACGAACTAAAAGTTCTAGAAGGGACACCAGTCAACCTTGATTCAGAAATCGATGACATAAATATCTCCACAGCACACGAGGAACTTAAGCAATATGCTGCAAATGTTGTTGAGAAATTAAACGGCAGTTTCCTAAAAGCCGAATACCGGCAACTAAAAGGTAATTATGAAGCCTACACGAAAGAAGCTGATGACTTACGACCTGAAGACAACGAAATT
>CACDBG010000040.1 GCA_902551155.1 uncultured Verrucomicrobiota bacterium
GGAGGTAAGGCGACTCACGGCAAAGGCACTGTGCAGCAAATACTACCGTTGAACCGTAACTTCATTGCAAATCTTGCCGGAGATTCCGGACAGCTTAAATTTACCATCTCAAAATTTTACCGAATCAATGGCGCCACAACCCAACGTGACGGAGTAACACCCGATGTTGTACTGCCTTCTTTACTGGATTATCTTGGGACAAGTGAAGCCGATCTGCCGCGTGCATTGGAGTCAGATAAGATCGCAGAGGCGCAATACAATTCACTAGACCAAGTCAGTGCTTTCTTTAACTCACTTCGGAAAGCGTCTTCCAAGCGAATTGAATCGGATACGGACTACCAGTACATTCTTGAGGATATCAATAGAGCCCAAGAACGAAAGGAGGATCCTACAGTTTCACTCAATGAAAAGATTCGGCGCCAAGAGAGCACAGAAAACAAAAAACGCATAGAGAAGCGAAATGAAGAACGGGCAAGCCGATCTCTACCTAATGAAGAGTATTATGAAATTGATGTCAAAATTGCTGAAAACGATAAACCCTTGAAAAAGCTAGATCCACCCAAGCCTAAAAAGGAATCAACAGAGCCCGATAACAACCAGCCTGCAGATCTCAACACTTTCAATATTGACCCGGAACTACGTGAAACTTTGCATATCTTGAGTGATTTTCTGTTTTTGAATAAAAAACTCGCCTCAAAAATAACGAAATAATTCGTAACTCCCTCATTTTTTTTCCGTCTATATAAATGGTACGGGATGGGGATCAATTTCATTCTGGCACCAAAAGTGCTGCTTAAGCCTTTAAACATAGGCAAAGTGGCCTCAAAAAGATGGGTGTTTTGCCGTGAAAATAGGAGGAAATATAGTGACAAGGACGTTTTTATATATTTTTACCTTAGTATTATGCGTTGATCTCATTGGGCAGGGCGTGCCAAGGTTTCTTTGGACACCTGTCGTAAGACCTTTCAATTACCAACCTAAATCAGGGGTAAACAGGTATGACCCCACCAAAACCGGCCAAAGTTTTACCCACTCGGTCCGCTGGGGAAATTACCCCAACCAGTTTAAGCCAACTCAAAAATCGGTACAGGTAGGAAACACAGCCACAACGGTACGGGGTCGGGGTTACGCCCCTGGTTCGGCCAAAAGAAATTCAAAGGGAATCGCCGGCGTTGCCCCCACCTTACAACTACATGGCCCTCCTCAACGGCAAATGCTGGATTATAAAGCCAAATTTTCAGACTTTATACTGGATTACCGAACCGATATTTTCACCTCTTCAACTGCACACGGTTTTTTCACTGGTGATATGGTCAAGTTTGATAATCTATCACAACTCAATGCAGCCGAAGCAGGTGGCAACAGTAGAAATCCAGGAGTAGGCCCCACGACCAATATCGATCCAGGCGTCAATCCTATCAACAACCCCCTGCCGGGTTTATTAAATGAAAATGGCTACTACGTTGCAGGAATGGGAATGACCGGAAGTGGCGGGGGCTTGGCGGGTGGAAATACAAGTAACGCTGAGCTTAATTCCACATTATTTTCTGTCAGGCGTATTGACGATTTCCGACTCACTTTACACCCCACTGCGGACGAAGCTCACGACGGCCCTCGACAGGCGGTACGTAGTGTTGGAGCTGGAGCCGGTGAAAACCAAATTAGTTACTATTATCCCGGCCGCAAGCCTTCGAATTTCGTCGTAGACCAGCCCGTAATTGGCCCTGCAGCAACCGGAGCTCCAGTCCAAGCTCAGGAATGGGTTAGGGCTCCCTATACTTTATCAGACTGGAAAGACATCTGTGTCAGCACCGATTTCAATCCAGGATTAGATCAAGGTAGCGTCGACACTACAGCTGAGGGTGGAACTCATCAATTCACCATACCTGGCCACAACCTTACAACGGGTCAGGGTGTATTTTTTAGTGGCAACCCGCCGCGCCATCCCAATAATTTCCTCGGAGATGCAGATGGCACTGATGACTGTTTCAATCTTTCAACTACCTACTATGCGAGGCGCATTGATGATGATACGATAACGTTACATGACACTGCCGCCAATGCTATTGCTGGCGCTGGTATTCGGGAGATTGCTGAAGACAGCATGGCAGGAGTTGCTAGTGGCACCCCTACTGAACCTAATTTCACGCTATTTAAGGCTTTCATTGTTAACACCGCACTAAACTGTATTGAACGCCCTAATCACGGTCTAGTTACCGGTGATGTAATCTACTGGAACCGCACCCGTTTCAATGACACAAACCCAACTGAAGGGCCGGGTGCAGCCAATCCAACCCCCAACCCGGCTGGAGACACACGTGGCGGTCTCTTCCCTTCCAATGAACATTACTATGTCAGTGTCAACGGCAATCAGGTCTGGCTCCATATTAACGATCAAAATGCTACGATTAACGGAGATATTGGCCCCGGAGCCAACCCGATCGAACTTAACTTTGAAAATTTAAATAACTGCGTTGGCGATCCTCGCTTCCCTATTTATGCCAAAAATACCGCAGCTGATTGGCAATGGCGTCAGGCCTCGTTTTCAGATCCAAATATCACTACTCTAGTTGATGTAGACAAATGGAGCACACCGGCAGGAACCGCCCATCCTGGGTGGCAACCAGGACCTCCATTAGGAGCGAGCGTGTTCGAAATGGTCATTTCCCAAGGAGGTACTCCCAATCCCGACACTCCGGGAGGAGGTCCTCTCATTCAAACTAACGAAATTGGGTTTGGAGGTAATTGGCACCCGTGGAGAACGGGAGATATTATCAGATTTGAGGCCACACCCGGAGGCAACCTTCCCAATCAAATAACCGCCAACGACCAGTATTGGGTGCATAATCTCAATGAAGAAGATGGCGATATAGATCGGATTTCACTCTTTCGTGTCGGACAAACCGTAAACGGTGTGGTCGTGGATATCAGTCATGTTTATAATGATGTCCAAGCTCAACGACACGTCTTCGACGGAAGCATAGTCCAAGGAACCCTCCCTCTCGGTTATCAAATTTGGGGTGTAAACAAATCCATCGCCGGGGATGGCGTGCCGAACGAAAATGCCATTTCCGACCCTCATGACCTAGAAACAGGTGACAGGGTCAGAGTTGAAGTGAAGTTGGACAATGCTCATGGCATGGGCAATAACGCAGGTACTGGCAGAGATGGGCAAGAATTCTGGGTGAGTGTTCGCAGTAAATCCAGAACTGGTGGGGTTGGAAACCCGCACCCTACCGATCCTGGTAATAATCTCCCTGGAACTGATGAACCATGGGTTTATTTTCACACAAGCTGGCGAGAGGCAACCCAAAACCGTATGCCTAGCCTGACCGCGGTGCTAAACCCGGGCGGCGAGCGTGAAGCGCCAGGAGAAAATCCAATAAATATCTGGAATGGCACCATTGCAAATCCCCCCGCAACACCTGACTTCACTTTCTCAGTCTACCCTTACAAACTAGAATTGGATGACAACAATGCACGACTGAGGCCGGGCGACTCCATCATTTTCCCCCCGCTACAACATGGAACGGCCACTCCCAACAACTTACCTAGCCCATTGGCTGGCTTTGGTTTTAATACCCCGGTGTTTGCCAGTGTCAGTATCGGTAATAATAACTTTGATACCAGCCAAGCCAACTGGGATGACACCGGCATGGCTGCTGGAGTAAACCTTGCCTGGAATAACATGGGCGGCCCCGACAGAGGAGCGATCAACCGCGGAAATAACCCCACTGACCCTGGCACCGGCCAACCTAAATGGTGGGTTCACTTTCATAATAACGCGGCATTTGCCGCAGCTAGATCGCCAAACAACGAGGTCCCGGCGATCGTAGGTAATGGAAATCTGGCCTTGGAAACCTCTTTTCTATTCCCAGCCCTCGATGCTGGACCCCATTTCTTCCATCGCGCTGATGTAGCTGATCGATTAAACCCTCTGGCTTCTCCCACAGGAATAAGCCCAGAATGGACACTAGCTGTTAATGGCACCCCGGTTCTGATAGAACTTCCTGCAGGCGGCGTGGCCGCTGATATACCCCAAGCCCTAGCAGTGGGTCAACTTCTCTACCTGAGAAAACAGGGCCCCAGCAACAAGGATATCTCGCTTCATACCTCACAGGCTGATGCAATTAACGGAGTTAATCCGGTGAATTACACCGGCGACCCCGGAAACACTTTCCGCCTGCGTATCGCCGATGCGTTGAGAATTAATGATCCCAATGGCTGGGCCGATCCGGCCGCTGCCGGCCAAAACTTTAATCCGCTCCAAAACGGGGATCGAATCAGGTTCTTGAACCCGACTACAGCCCCGACTGTTCGGGATGCAGCCGGTGTTCCTGCAGGTGTTGCCAGACCACCAGACCTCTTCCGCCAAACTCCTCCAGTAGGTGTCACCCCGAAGTACACCTATTTTTATGTTAGCATCAACGACAACAACTCATCACAAATAACCCTGCATGAAACCTATGAAGACGCAACAACCGGCAGCGGCGGCAACATGATGGGCTTGGGCTCCTTCCCCATAGCCCATGACTCTACTAATCCTCTGGATCCGGCTAATCCCGTCCAAGCTTGGACCTTCGAATGGATTCGCCCCGCCCGTTTCACGGGAAGATCTCGTTTACAAGTAGATGGCCCTCATAACCTAAATGACGATGATGTTCTCTATTTTGCCCCTCGCGGCAGAACTCAAGGAGCTTCAACTTTGGATGCAGGAGGTAAACTACCGGTTACCTGGGATCCGAATACCGATATCGACGGTGACGGCGTTGCCGATGGTTCCTGGCGTGGTCTGGCAATGAATACTCCCTACCGGGTTATGAACCACCTGATGGGCTCAGTCGATCGGGCTAGAGGAGCGCCTTGGACAAATCCAGCCAACGACGGGCTCAACACCGGCAAAGGCACAGGATTTGTCGGTTGGCTCAGCCCTGCTGGCCAGGAACGGGGTGATTTTTTACATCTCGCTTACTCTCCGAGTGAAGCCCAAATTGTAGAAGAAGTAAGCTCATCAACTCAAATGAGGCAGGATGCCAGTGCTAATACTGGCATCAGTCCGGATGTTGACCCTATTACCCTCGACCACTCTCTTCGGTCTGAAAACCTATTCAGCGCATTCAGAGACACTGGACGGGTTAGAGTAAGACTACGAACCGATGATAGTCAGGGAGTACTGGACAATCCCCCCGGAACTGACCCCACTCAAATCAACCTGAACATGACCACTCGTCGTTCTTTAAGAAGTGAATTTCGTCTGAAATTCCTGCGCCACAACTTCTACCATGTAGGCGCGGATATCGATGCCGTATCAGGCGATGCCGCCTGTAACAATTATTGGCGTGAATACCGATATTTTGCCACCTACGAAGCAAAAGTCATGAGAAGCAATCGGGCCGGATTAGAAGCAAACGCAACTTTCATTGTCATGGGAACCCCGCGGAGATTTGTAGATCCGCTTACAGGTCAGTATCTTTTAACCGCAAATAACACAGCGGCCATTAGCATCGGGACCATTATTCCTGAATCAGGCATCACTCTTGCAGCGGGAGAAAACCCTAATTCATACACCGCTCCCCATCTCGCCAATCCTTGGTCCAACCCCACGCCATATGATCAGGACCATGGCTTGGATCCCACCGTGATCGCCCAACCCGGCCACCGTTGGACTTGGACCCGACAAGACAACCGTTGGCCAAATGAACCCATCGGTTGGAAAGTTGTTTATGCTCAGGGACCTATTGCTGCTGCAGCAGAACAAATCAGGCACCCCGAAGATTTGGATATGGACAATCTGGTTGCCGTTACCCGAACCGGCTTAACCCTTGTAAATGCTGGCACTGCAAATGTGGGGCAATTACAACCTGCTGTAGCCACGATAGGAACCGGTGCTCTCGTAGCTTTTGGTAATGACCCCGACGCTACCGGCCCTGAAGAACGCCCCAATATGCCCTATCAGGTAACCCCACTTCTAACTAATATTGACCCACATGATGTGTATCGGAACGACACCTCTATCGATAACACTAACCCTTTAAACGGCACGTTCCCCCTTCACCTAGGCGGAAAAGTAACCCTTGGAAATTACTCTTACCCACGCATTGGACTCGGAGCAAATGTGCCTGATAAAAGAAATAGATCCAATGGGCCAACTGGTTATGGAACCGACACTTTGGGCCAATGGGGCATTGACCAAGTGGGTATCAGGGAGTACGACCGCCGAAACGGATATGCAAACACCAAACTCTTTGGTGATTTCTTCGTCAACCCCGTTACCACCACTACCACAATTAATGGCGGAAACACCCCCTCGGGCAACTCAGGCAATAACCAAATTCCAAACACGATGGCCATCCCCGGAGTACCCGCTAGAAATCAACTCGTCAGCACCCGTAATATGGCTGCGGTCCTGCAGCTAGGTGATCTAGGTATCAAAGTACGACGTATGAACCGCCTTCCGAAGATGTATGGACCTGAATACGTACTCTCGAACATGCAATGGGATCCGGTCAGACAAGAATGGGTTGTCTCACTATTGGGAGCAAACAATCGAATAGTCATAACCCGTTAGTTACAGTCAGAGTAATACTGAAAATTTCGGTTTAGCTTATTCGCGTATTTCAAGAAGCATTAATTAGCGGCTATTGACCCTGAATCACTTTATCCCCCGCCCGTAATTCTTTAGGTGTGAACCTTTTTATCGCAACAACAAGCGACACGGCTGGTTGCACCTGATCCACTTTTATCTTACCCACAAAATTCCCTGCCCGGTGGATGTGGAACTCGTCTCCTTTCACGACTCCTTTGGCTGACCCAAAGTTAACAACACAAAAACCTAACTTGGAATCGACACTTAATATGACTCCCATTTCAGTACCCGGCTTTGGTTTGTCTTTTTCTTTTGAACCGTTGTTCTGAGATACTTCTTTGGGCTTTGTTTGGATGGCATTTATTTGATCGTGCAATTGAGCAACGGTCCCTAAAGCCTGATAAGCCGCCAAATCTTTTTCCAACTGATCCAATCCTTTGACTGCTTCCTTGAGAGAATCACGCTCGCTGGCCAAATTTTCTAACTCGCTTATTTTGTCTTTCAATCTTTGGCTTATCTGCTCGATGCCCTCTCGAGCCGTTTTTTCAGCCTGAACTGCTTCGTTCACTTGATTAATCAACTGTACACTCTGGGACTTGAAGTTTTTCAGATCATTTTCGAGCTTCTTATTTAACCCCACGAAATCATCAGAACTCTGTGAAGCCTGAACGGGAATTTTTTTCTCAAAAGCGGCTACAGCAAGTTCTGCAGTCTTGAGTCTGCCCCGATAATCATTGATTAAATAAGCGCAAAAAGCGCATATGAGCGTAGTAATAACTAAGGCAATCCTAATCGCTATATTCATTAAATACCTCCTTAAAGCATCAATAAACTATATTTTGAATAACGATCTGTCAATTTAACAAGCCTTTGATCAGACAACCGATACACCATTTTGCTAAAACTATATCTACCCATAATTCCTTGCCCACCAAAACAGACCAGTTATAAAATCACTCTCAACTGGCCAGTGTAGCTCAGCTGGTAGAGCAGCTCATTCGTAATGAGCAGGTCATCGGTTCGACTCCGATCACTGGCTCCAGTTTGTTATGCGATTTTTCTCCCTGCTAAGCGCCTTCACCCTACCTCTGGCAGGGTCTGAAATACCCAAAGCAATTGATCCACGTATCGTTGTTGAATTGGTCGCTGAGGCACCGCAGATTGTCACACCTACCGGTCTGGGAGTCGATTCTAAGGGCCGGGTATTGGTTATTGAAAGCCATACTCATTTCCGACCCGGTGACTACGAAGGGCCCAAACGTGACCGTGTATTACTATTTAGCCCGAAAGCCAAGAGCAAGGGTTCTGTCTTTTATGAAGGCCTACTTATGGGTATGGACGTTTGCGTGAACAAAGATGATTGGGTTTACCTCGCTGAGAGAAACCGGATTCTTCGAGTAATGGACACGACAGGCGATGGAAAAGCCGACCAGCAAGAGGATATAATAACTTTAAAAACCAACGGAGTTTACCCTCACAACGGCTTGAGCGGTTTATGTTTTGACCTTCAGGGAAACCTTGTTTTTGGTCTGGGAGAAAATCTCGGGCACCCGTACACGATGGTTGGCACAGACGGTAAAAAAATTATAGGAGCCAAAGGGATCGGAGGTGGTGTGTTTCGCTGTACAGCCGATGGCCGGAACCTTGAACAAGTCGCACGCGGCTTTTGGAATCCCTTCGGGGTATGTGTTGATAAATGGGGCCGCATATTTGCCGTGGATAATGACCCTGGAAACAGCCCCCCATGTCGATTGCTTCACGTGGTGGAAAAGGGTGATTACGGCTACCGTTATAAATTCGGCCGCACAGGCATCCACCCCTTTCTTGCCTGGAATGGAGAACTCTCAGGAACCCTGCCTATGGTTCATGGCACTGGCGAAGGGCCATGTGAGGTAATCCATTTTGATTCGCCAACATTTCCTCAAGAATATCGTGGCCGATTACTGGTCACTTCCTGGGGAGATCAACGCGTGGAAACCTACACTCTCGCCCGTAAAGGTACTTCAGTAAATGCAAAGATGACCCCACTAGTGCAAGGTGACGATAGTTTCCGACCCGTAGGAATGGCGATGGCGCCTGACGGAAGCCTTTATGTCAGTGATTGGGGAAGCAGCTCTTATAATCTCAATAAAATGGGGCGCCTCTGGCGCATCCGGCCTAGTAGAGATTTTAAGGCCAAAGCATTGACTCGTCCAAAGTACATTCACGCTGACCAACAAAGAATTGATGCTCTGAGTAATGGAAGAACCGAAAAGGGCAAATCAATATATAATGTTGCACTGAATGATAGAGACCCTTTTGTCAGACACGCAGCATTGAGCAGTATTGAAGCCAAGACTGAACTACCCGCCTATCTAAGCGTCCATATCGGACGACACGAGACCAGCCAATCAGAACTAGAGAAATTAGCCCTATCAAATCCGACCATTTTATTCGAACTCCTTCGCTGGACTGCTGAAAAAGGAATAAAAACCAATCGCGAATTCGTAGAACATAATCTTAGAAAACCAGGAACTAATTATGAGAATTTTAGAGCAGCAATGTCCGCAATGGACGCACTTGAAGACCGTAAAAACCCCGACCGTTTTAATGAAAAATTTACCATCCCTCTACTACGCAGCCTCGATACGGCTGATTCTTTAAAAGCCAACTTGCTCCGGTATTCACCAGATAATCATAAGTCAATAAACTCCGAACAAATTACCCAATGGATCCATTCAAAAAATACTGACTTACGAAGTGAAGCTATATGGAAAAGCCGATTCCATAAAGGAGAGCAAATAGTAAATGTGTTAACTAAAATTGCACTTGAAAAAAAAGCACCAAACCACGACAGGCTAGATGCAATAGCCGCTTTAGGAGCTCTCTCACCAATTGAAGAAGCTACGAACTTAATTAAGCATATTTCATTGGAAAAAAACCCATTACTCCACGCAGAAGCCCAACGCAGCCTAGGCCAAAGAAAAACCCTAGTGGTTACTGACTTCCCTTCCTATAACGACACAGCTTCCTGGTTAAAAAAACTAGAGGTATTGCCCGGTAAAGCCAATCCCAACACCGGCCGTCGAATCTTTTTTAATCGCAAAATCGCAACCTGTGGTAATTGCCATCAAATCAATGATCGCGGCATTCGCGTTGGACCTGACTTAACATTTATTGGGCGCGGAATGAATAAAGAGAAAATCCTCGAGTCCATCCTCGACCCAAATAAGGAGGTGTCTCCATATTTACGCCCTTGGGTCATTACCATGGATGATAAAACGGTTAAAACCGGTATCGCCATGCGCCGTGGAGGAAATTCAGAAGCTTACCTGGGAGTTGACGGGAAGGAATTTCGCGTAGACAAACGTAAAATTAAAACAAAGCAGGAATTACATACCTCACTAATGCCTGCAGGATTGGCTTATACCATGAGCCTCGAGGAATTACGTGATCTACTCGCGTTTCTCCTCCAACAGCGTTAATGGAGATACTTGCCCTCCGCCACGGGGCCGATACAATTGCGGCATGTCCATCCGTTTTGCCGCAGCGCTCCTTGCTCTTGTTTATTCGGCTCAAGCAGCTCCTGATTGGATTTGGGCCAAATCCCCGACCCCTCTAAAAACTATCTCTCTGTCCCACCGTTTTAAAGCCTCGGCACAAATCAAGTCTGCACGTGTGCGCTTTGTTGCCGATGGAGCAATGCTACGATTAAAAATTAACGGCAAACCTGCCGGTATCGCCGAGCCGTTTGGCCCAGTCATTGAAAAAAATGTAGCTGGAATGCTCAAAGCTGGATTTAACGTATTGACTATTCAAGGTGAGGCCATAACTGAGATTTCTGCAGCCGCACTGCAGCTAAAGATAAACCCTCAAAAAGGTAAGCCATTGGTAATTTCAACCTCATCAGAGTGGCGCTGCAACAACACAAAAGCTAATGTATACTCAACTGGCAATCTGGGTTTGGAGCATTGGTGGAACCTACCCTCATTGATAATTGATGAGACAGACGATTACACTCAATGGAAGCGAGCCAGTAACGCCAAAGCGGGCACCGAACCATCTTCATTTCAATTACTGCCTAACTTCGTGGCCGAACTAGTTCGCTCTGCCAGCCCCGATGAAAATTCATGGGTAAGTCTCGCTTTCGATCCAATGGGCCGGCTCACAGTTGGCCGTGAGGATAAGGGCCTGATCCGATACACTTTTTCTGCCAAACATGAGAAGATTATTCATTCTGAAAGCGTCAATGAAGATCTCCGCGAATGTCGTGGCCTTCTGTATGCCCATAATAGCCTCTATGCTAGCGCAAATAATTCAAAGGGATTGTACCGATTACGCGATACCAATGGTGATGGAAACTTTGACGAGAAGAAACTCCTGCACGCCAGCCAAGGCGGCGCAGGCCACGGTCGCAATGATCTTGCTCTGGGGCCGGACGGTAAAATTTATTTAATCAATGGCGACTCAATCCACTTACCCAAGGTTTCCGATCGCATGTCACCGTTACGTCGCCAATTCAAGCCCTTCCGTATTAACGAAGGCCATGTAATCCGAATGGAACCAGATGGATCCAACAAGGAAATTTTCTGCGGCGGCCTGCGCAACCCCTACGGTATCGCGTTTAATATTGATGGTGAAGCCTTCACCTATGATGCCGATGCTGAATTTGACATGGGCACTCCCTGGTATCGCCCAACCCAAGTCAAGCACCTCACCAGCGGCGCAGACTTCGGCTGGCGAGCGGTGACGGGAAGCTGGCCCTCCTACTTCCCTGATCATCCGGATAACACACCTGCCACACTCGATATCGGCAAAGGATCACCCACCGGCGTGATGTTTGGTACGAAAAGCAATTTTCCTTCCATATATAAAAAGGCACTATTCATCCTCGACTGGACTTATGGCCGCATCCTTGCAGTGCACCTGCGCCCCCGTGGCAGTACTTATATGGGTGCTGCAGAAGTGTTTTTGCGCGGACAACCGCTGAATGTAACCGACCTTGATTTTGGTCCAGACGGAGCCATGTATTTTGTAACCGGAGGCCGCAAAACCCAAAGTGCCCTTTACCGCGTCAAATACACAGGCCCAAAAATACAGGCAAGGCCGCAAACCAGACAGGAATTAGCCCGCGACAAACAGGCAAAAACATTCCGCGAGGATCGCCTCACAGCCGAAATTTCCCATGGAAAAACAAAAAGCACTTATATGGGCATCCATCCTGATCCACGTGTGCGCCACGCAAGACGCATTGCCATGGAACACGGTAACTTAACCACCAAAACCACGCTCGGACCCGATTTTGAACACCTCACAGCCGAAGCCAACCTTCAAGGTGAAGCTGCCCGGCTCTCATTGATCCCTAATTGGCCTGAACTACCTCCTTCCAACCGCCTAGCTTATTTGGATCTGATTCGACGCGGGATAGAGCGCGGTATTTTTTCAAAGAAACGTATCCAATCTATCCAAGAGAACCTACTGCCGCATTTTCCACACGCCACTCCAGAGGTTAATCAGGCTTTGGCTCAACTACTGATACCACTCAAACCGACTAAGGCAGTACCGGTGACAGTACGCTTATTGAATGAGAGCACCGACCAGCACGAACGCATTCTATACCTCTACCACTTACGCCATGCCAAAACCGGCTGGACGCCTGAATCGCGCCGCATATTTTTTCAGGCCCTAAGCACTTACGATACTCTTCTAGGCGGAAGAGGGTTGCCTCAGGCGTTGGGCCGAATCCGAAAAGACGCCACTGCCACCCTGACTGAAAAAGAGAAACAGGAGTTTCAAGAAGAACTCAACCAGAAGCCTACCCTACCTCCTCTACCTGACCTATCGGGGAGAAAATTTGTTAAACAATGGAAACCATCAGACTTTGTTAACGATTTGGAGCTAAAAAATGCTGACGCTAACGCCGGTAAAAAGATTTTCCACGACGCACTATGTAGCCGCTGTCATAGAAAAGGCAACGTAGGATACCCAATTGGACCAGACCTCACCCACGTGTCCCGACGCTTTAGCCCACAGGCTTTGATGACTGAAATTCTCGAGCCTTCCAAAACCGTCGCAGAAAATTATCACACGACCATATTACAGCTTAAAGATGGGCGGACACTCGCTGGTCAAATCATCCCCAATCTCGACTACCGTGAGCCCACCTTGCAACTCGCTGAAAATCCGCTTGAGCCAAATAAAATCACGAAAATCAACAAGGCAGATATTCTGAAACGTTCAAAGTCAGAAACTTCCATTATGCCACCTGGACTACTCAATCAAATGGAGAAAGAGGAAGTGCTAAGCCTCTTAGCTTGGCTGATAAAATAAAACCTTACGTAACAGGCGCGCACTGTTACGGCAAAACGCCCTGTTGTTGAGCCCCCTGTTGTTGAGCCCCCTGTTGTTGAGCTCCCTGTTGTTGAGCTCCCTGTTGTTGAGCTCCCTGTTGTTGAGCTCCCTGTTGCTGAGCTCCCTGTTGTTGCGCTCCTTGTTGAATCGTCTGCGTATTTGGATTTACCGGTGCGCCCGGGCCTTTTTGATATCCGTTATTCGGTCCACCGGTAGCGTTATTGGTTCCTCCCCCAGATCCTCCCCCGGATATATTCCGCGTCCACCAACCAGGAGTAACTGTAGGACGCGCGTTTTGGCTGCCTCCACCTCCTGTATTATTATTGGTACCTCCTCCTGACCCAGTAATACCCCCTGCACTGCCCCCGAGTTGAGTAATTGTTCCACTGCGAAGCATAATCCTTGCTCCCTTTAGCGACATATTTTGAAAAAATAAATTCGGCGTAACCGATCTTGTCCCACCCTTATATATTGGCCAATTAATACTATTCGCTCCGTAACTAGACACGCCTTTAGGATACCCATTATTCACCTTGGTCATTGATGGAACATTGGATTGTTGACCGCCCTGTTGACCACCCATCTGACCACCCATCTGACCACCCATCTGACCACCGCCCATTTGTGCTTGAGATAATACGTCACCACTCAAGGCGATAAACGCCACAGTTACACATAAGGATAGATACCTGAAATTCATCGATTAAACCGAGCGGGTATCCTGAGGGATCTACGTAATAACGGACGAGTTTTAGGATCAATTGCTGAATTGTTAGAAATAGCCTTAAAAGTTACCACTGGACCACCTTGTTGTTGCGCTCCTTGCTGTTGCGCGCCTTGTTGTTGCGCGCCTTGTTGTTGCGC
>CACDBG010000041.1 GCA_902551155.1 uncultured Verrucomicrobiota bacterium
CTCCAAGACTTGGGAGGCCCTCGATCAACTCCTGCACACTAATGAGCAACTTGCCCAGGAAGAAGCCGAGGATGCTCTATCCAAACTAAAAGCAATCAACGAAGCTTCGCTACTTGGTAAAGCTCTCGAAATGCTACCTGAAGGCTTAAAGAATCAGAAAGCAATGGAGGAAGGCCTTAAACAAATGGGCGACCTTATGCAACAGTTGGCTAAAGAAGGAGCGCTCGACCCAGAAAATCTTCCGCCCGAATTGCAAAAGGCTATGGCTGAAGCCATGAAACAACTGGCTAAAGGGGAAGGCCCAGATGCACAACAATTGAAACAGTTGCTTGAAGCATTGGAAAACAATCAGGATCAATTAAAGAACCTCGCCAAACAACTGGCGCAAAAAGGCTTAATCCCACCCGACATGGCTAATCAGTTCAAAGAAGGGCCAGGCGAAGGCGGCATGGACCCAGGGCCCTTGGCAGAACTACTCAAGCAACATCAGGGAAATTTCCAAGAGTTGCTTGAGGAACTTGGTGGAGAGCTGGGAGGTAATGGTGGAATTAACCGCGGGCCGGGTCATGCTCCACTCCTATACGGCAATAATACTTCAGAAGATGGCTCTGAATTTAAAGAGCAAAAACTTGGACTCAGCACTCCCTTGGACCAAGCCAAACTTGTAGGGGTAACCATCACTGCTCCAGAAGTTACAGGTGGTGAAGCTGTACTCGGAAAAGGTGCCTTGAATACCGCTCAAAGCGGAGGGGGAAATGCACTAAGTGCCCCTATCCTTCCGCGCCATCGTGGAGCAGTAAAACGGTTCTTCCAACGCCCAAGTGCCAATCCAAGCGATAAAACGGAATAAATCGTTTTTTCGTGCCGAAACTACTCTAAAAAGCTAGGGTTTGCATATCAAACCATGACTGAATCTTCCGCACTTCTCAAGCCAGCCGAACTTGAGCCAGCTACTGAAATCACTCACCGTATATATGAACAAATGGATCGATGCCTACTGGGCCGCGAATCGTTGCACCGGTTGGTCGTCATTGGCCTGTTGAGTCGCGGGCATATTCTGCTGGAAGGCTTACCAGGACTGGGCAAAACGGCGCTTGTTCGTACTATTGGAAAGATCCTCCAGTTGGATTTTAATCGAGTTCAGTTTACCCCCGATCTAATGCCTGGCGATGTTCTGGGTTCTCATATCCTGCAACAAACAGACTCCGGTCAAAGGGAAATGATTTTTGAGCCTGGCCCGGTATTTACCAATATTCTACTGGCTGATGAAATTAACCGAGCCTCCCCAAAAACCCAGAGTGCTATGCTCGAAACAATGCAAGAACAATCAGTCACACTACGCGGCCAAACCCGCGAACTACCTAATCCATTTTTTGTTATTGCCAGCCAAAACCCTATTGAGATGGAGGGCACCTACCCTTTACCCGAAGCACAATTAGACAGATTTCTTTTCCGCGTACTTTTTGATTCAGTGGATGCAGAAGTTCTGCAACGTATTATCACTGAACGACGTCAAGGGGATTTACCCGCTCCCTCTTGGCAAGCCAGCAAGGATGATCTTACATATCTCTTCTCCGTGATGGAACGTATCTTTCTTCCCAAACCAGTAGCGGGATATATTGCGCGTCTTGTAGCAGCCACTCATCCGGATAATGCCGAGGCAACCGAAAGCGTTAAAAAATATGTCCAATATGGCACTTCACCACGTGCGGCTATTGCGATGGGAGAAGCAGCCCGCGCCCACGCACTAATTGATGGAAGACCTACAGTTGGTTTTGAAGATGTAGCCGCGGTAGCAAAGCCGGTAATGAACCATCGTCTGATCCTGAATTACCAAGCGCGTTTCGACCGGATGGATACTGGCGCGGTTCTTGGAGACTTGTTGGATCAGTTGGATGAAACCGGTCTAGACCTTCCTTCTGACGTATCCTTGCAAAACGCATGAGATTTGAAGTAGTCATCTGGATATCCCTGATGTGGGCAGGGTTATTGAATGCCGCCCCCTCGGGAGGTACGGCAACTTTTACCAAACTTAAACTCCATATAGAAAGTCATCCCGTTAGTTCTCCAATCTATCACGGATACACCGCCCACCGATTTACTGTGCATAATTCTGCGAGTGAAAAAAATCGGCTCACTTTCACTTTACCCTCTCGGGAAAGTTCGTCTGAGGATTTTAATATTAAAAACATCACCCGCTCTTTCACCATTTCCCCAGGATCGCAAACCGTGACCATTCTACAACCCCCACTACCAATGGGTTGGCACGAAGAAGTCAAAATTACCTGCGAAGGCCAACAACGATCCATTCCCAGAGGCATTGCCTTGCGAATGTCCGAAACATTAAATTGTGGACTTCATCAGCCTCGAGTTGTGTTCCTTAGTCGAAGCATTAATCAAACGACAATGAAAAATGCCATTAAAGCATATGCCCCTAAGGGAGGCGGAACCCATCACTATCATGGCCATGGAACACCTCATTCAGATGTACATGCCGAATTCCTTTCATCGGGTGAAGACTTACCAAAATGGCCCCGCCATTGGCTTGCCTATAGCTGCTACGACATGATCATTTTAAGGGGGGCTGAATGGAATCGAACACCTAGCGATATACGAAGCGCTATCGGCCGATGGATTTTATGTGGCGGAAAACTGGCAATAATCGGGCCTGGCTACACCCCTCCTTCTGGCTGGGAAGAACCAGATGATGAAGCCTTGAGAAACATCGGAATGGGAGAGGTTAAAGAATACGACTCCGATTCTGAAAATACTTTCAAGGAAATAGCCGTATGGCTTGGAGCCGACGATCTGGAAAACAATCAAGGAACGATCCCAATTTTTGGAGGCCTACAGAAAGGAGTTGATGCACTGCATCATACTTGGAGACACAATGACCGTGATTTCAACTCATACTTCCCTGTCATTGGTGAAGCACGTACCCCAGTGCGCCTAATTATCATTGTATTGACTTTTTTCGTGTTATTAGCCGGTCCGGTTAATCTGCTTGTCCTTAACAATAAAGGAAAGCGGGCTTGGTTTCTATGGACCTTGCCGGTCATCTCTTTTGCCACCAGTGCAATGGTTTTTGTTGTTTCATTCTTCAGTGAAGGATTCACTCCACGACTCAAGACACAGTCACTCACCTTGCTCAATCAGATTGAACAGGAAGCCACAACTCTTGGCGCCATTGCAGTATATGCCCCCGTTGCTCCAAGCAAACTGTCCTTCAGTGGACAAACCGAAATCACCCCCCTTTTCCAGTGGCGTGAACCTAGCCTATTTGGCGGAAGCCGCCAACGTGATAGCGGCTCCAACCGACAGGTAGAATGGAGCGCAGGCGGTGAACAACGACTCACCGGAAAATGGGTCGGATCGCGAGTGCCAGCACATTTTGCCATACGTAAGAGCGAGCATAGGGAGGAACGCCTTCAGGTCGACTGGTCTGGCGCCGCACCTAAAATTATCAACGGCTTGGGCTGCCGAATTACTCGTCTTTACCTATCCAGCCCCGAAGGAAAGATATATGAAGGATCAGAAATCGGACCTGGCAAAAACACACTGCTCACACCAGTTGCGGGTGGACTAAAATCAAAAACTAACAAAGATAATTCAACCACCTCTTTGGCCAAACAAATAGCGGACCTCGCAGATCAAGATTCGGTGAACACAATTTCGCCCGAAAAAGTACCCCCTAATTGTTATTGGGCACAATTGTCTGAGCCCTCGCCTTTTCTTGAAGACCCCTTAAAAGGACGCAACAGTCGACATCGAACTTCCGGACACATCATCGGCATTCTTGCTCAACCCGAAGATTTGCCATGAAAATAATCGTAGAAAATTTGCGCAGGGAATTCGGGCAGACAATTGCCGTAAATGATGTGTCGTTCCAATTTGAAAGTGGTCAGATTTTTGGTTTTGTCGGACCAAATGGAGCTGGCAAAACAACAACCATGCGAATAATGGCCACGCTGGATGAACCTACCTCTGGCGATGTGCGTCTGGACAACCTCTCGGTAGTGGAAGACCCAGAACGAGCCAGGCACCTGGTTGGCTTTGTTCCTGACGAACTGCGTGCCTACTGGGATACCACAGTAGATGATTATATTGATTTTTTTGCCCGCGCTTACGGATTAAAAGGTGCGAAACGTAAACAGGCCGTCAATAGCGTTGAAGAATTCACTAATGTAACCGGCATTGCCAATAAACAACTGCGCGCACTTTCCAAGGGGATGAAGCAACGCGTCAGTCTAGCCCGCGCACTGGTAAGTGATCCCGAAATATTGATCTTGGATGAACCCGCAGCCGGATTGGATCCTCGCGCACGCATTGAGCTGCGTGAACTCCTTTCGCTTTTGGCCGACCAGGGCAAAGCCATTTTTATCAGTTCACATATTCTCGCTGAACTCACCGAAATCTGTCATGGCGCTGTCATTATCGAACAAGGCCAAATCCTTGAGGCCGGGCAAACTGAAGAAATAGTCTCCAAACGTGAGCAAAAAATGACCTATGCTCTTCGTAGCATGAGTGATCCAGATCATCTCATGAGGGATTTATTACAGATGCCGCATATCGACCAGCCTCGTCAGGCCGGCAACGAGTTTCTTTTTGAAGTGGGAGGCGCCGAAGAAAACGCCTTTGAAATATTGAATCTCCTTATCCAAAAAGATCACCGTATTGTGGAGTTTCGGCAGACCAAAACTAACTTGGAGGATATCTTTATGGATATTACCGAAGGGAAGGTGCAATGAGTGAAAAACCAAAAAAGCAGAGTGCCTTAAATCATTTTCAGTATTTTGATACCAACCCGGTTTGGGTAAAGGATTTGAGGCAGGCCGCACGCAACTGGACGGTGACCGGGACATTGCTATTGATGCTTGCGGTGTTTTATTTCATCTCATTAGGATTTGTCATCTTCAGTGAAGTTGAAGATCGTATCAGCGGATATCTTGGCCCGTCCATCTTTGCAGCCATCGGTGTCGCCGCCCTATTAGCTGCCTATATCTTTATCCCCATTTATGTGGGTATTCGCACTCTAATGGAGCGTATTTCTATCAATGCCGACCTGCAGTATATCACCACTATGACACCAGGACAGATCATCAGGGGAAAAATACTCAGCAGCAGTTATTTAATTATTCTCTTTTACTCAGCAGCAGTTCCATTTCTGGTGTTTAGTTACCTTCTAAGAGGGATCGACCTACCTACAATCGCAATCGCTGTTTTGCTGACTTTTATGATGAATGTGCTCCTTACAATGGGCGCCATTGTTCTGGCACTTTCTCCTTTGCACATTGTGATGAAAATCCTGCTGGCTCTTACCGTCGGCGGGAATGCAATTTTTACTGCAATTTACCTGGTTATCGGAGCAGTAGCCAGTAGCGCCATTACCAGCTTATTTGGGATGAGTTCTTTTTGGACTGAAGCCGTACCCATCATGATCACTTTTACACTGGATGCCTTCCTGATTGCGGGGCTCTTGTACTTCACAGCCGTTACTTTCATCACTCCATCCTCAGCAAACCGATCATATCCTTTACGGATCTACATTACTTTTTTTTGCGCGACGATCATCTTACAATTTTTCCTCTGGGGCTGGTTCACCAACGAAGAGGAATTTATTTTCGCCATCATTATCACCATGCTTTGCCTGATAATCCTAGGTTTTCTCTTTGGGATCGGTGGACGCGATGACTTAAGCATACGTGTTCAACGTGAAATCCCCTCAAACCTTGTTTCACGTTTTCTCTCGTTTTTTTTCTTTAATGGAACATTTTCAAGCCTGCTCTGGTTAATGGGATTATGGACACTTACCATTCTCAGCATGCTGGGCTTTAACGCCCTCTGGAACAAATTTCAACCCTCAACGCTGATAGATTATGAGGATCTTCCCCTTGTTTATCTCGCACCCAGCTTGTTTGTACTCTACAGCTTTGCCTACTCACTTTTTGGACTATGGATACACCGCACCTTTCTTCCAAAACGGAGCCCAATGCTAGCCAGCCTTTTTTTCACACTTTTAATCGTACTGCCATTCCTTTTCTTCATCATTATCTATTTCATTTTAAAACAGGATATGGTTGATGATGATTTCCTGATGCCAGGAATACCACTGAACGTTTTCATGATTATGAGTGTGTACGATGAACACGAACGAAATTTTAGCCTGTGGATCCATTTTGGGTCAGCCATCTTCCTAATTGTTGTTGCAATGTTATTAAACACAAAGTGGATCATCCAACAGTTAAAACAATTTAAACCCTACCAACGCTCCACTGACATACCAACTATAGAAACCACCCATGCCAGCGAAGATAACAACCTACCGCCCAGCGTTAATAGCGGGTGAACAGCTAGGCCTGCGCTACGCATTGGCACTGCCCCAGACAACCCTGGCAGGGCAACGCGGGGAACAACTGGGACGTCGTTCGGGTAGTTCTGTGGATTTTCAAGACTACCGCGATTACCAACCTGGAGATGACTTGCGGCATATAGACTGGAACGCCTATGCCCGTACCGACCAACTCACCGTAAAACTTTTTCGCGAGGAGGTGCAGCCTCACCTCGATCTGATCTTGGACACTTCTGGCTCAATGGCTTTAACTGATTCGCCGAAGGCCGAAACGTTACATCAACTAGCTGCAATTTTCGCCACTGCAGCCGGAAACGCACGTTGCTCCCAATCTGTTTGGATGACCGGCGAAGGTTTCCAGCGGGTGACCAATGACAGTCAACCTCCTTCAGCCTGGGGGGACATCCCTCTGGGAAATGCCATCCCTTTTGAGGAAGCCTACAGCTTACTACCTCCCAGACTCCGCCGCCAAGGTATACGTGTGGTCCTCAGTGATCTTTTCTGGCCGGGAAACCCATTGCCCACTCTTCGCAAGCTGACCGAAGGTGCTGCTTCGGTGATCTTAGTTCAACTTCTGGCTCCGGAGGATCTCGAACCTCCGCAACCGGGCAACGTACAATTGGAGGATTCAGAAACAGGTGAGACCCTTTCACTCTATATCGACACTACCATTCAGGAAAACTACCGAAAGACCCTTCGACGACTACAACAAAGCTGGGACGATGCCGCCAGGCAAACAGGAGCCAAACTGATCACCCTCATTGCAGGTAATGCAGCAGCGGCTGTCCGTAGCCTTGAGGAACACAACGCCTTGGAACCAGCCTAATGCCCGCTTTTACTTATCCTCTGGCCTGGATCGCAGCCATCACCTTACCCACCCTGGCGGCTATTTATTTTTTGAGACATCGCTTCCGACGCCAACAGGTTTCCAGCTTACTCCTCTGGCAAATCCATCAGGAATCACGTGAGGGCGGTCGCAGGGTGGAAAAGCCCAAGTGGCCGCTGGTCTTTTTTCTGGAGCTCATCGTTTTGACCCTCCTAATTCTGGCGGCTACCGGCCCACGTTGGCAGGTTCCACATACCACACGACCCCTAATCGTTGTACTCGATGACTCGCAATCCATGCTCGCAGGTCCTGAGGGAGAACGCCCTCGAGATCTAGCCCTGGAAAAAATACGGGAAATCACCCAAGAAAGAAGCTTTCGATCCTATCAACTGATTGCTGCAGGTAGTACACCGCGCTTACTGGGCGACAAAGTCAGACACTGGAAGGAACTCGAAACACAGTTCGAACGTTGGACCTGCCAATCCCCGGAAGCAAAACTTGATGGAGCCCTTGGCCTGGCTCGGGCCATTGGCCATCAGGAAGCTGACTTACTGGTACTAACTGATGAAGCTCCGGAAAGACCGCCTTCGAAGGGACGACTCAAGTGGGTGTCACTGGGCACACCACGAATCAACTTCGCTTTTATCAACGCGGCACGCACAATTAACGGTGGCGAAGACCGAGTATTACTCGAAATTGCCAATCCCTCGGCAACCACCGGAACCAACACGCTTCAAATAACTGCAGGTACGAATGTACTATTTCAACAAACGCTCACTCTGGAGACCAACCAAACCCGGAGACTGACTCTCCCGTTGCCAGTAGATACTCCCGGTCTAAAAGCATACCTTGGACCTGACGCGCTAGCGGGAGATAATCAGGTCAATCTTCTACCCCCAAAAAGGCCTCAAGTCCGGGTGCGCATCAACGTTGAAAATGAAGAACTCAACGAACTGATCTCCGAAAGCCTGCAATCCACAGGATTACGAGCTCCGGTTAACACTCCGCCCGAACTGGTCATCCATCAGTCTGATTCGGTTCCGGCCGGTAAGAATGTTTGGGGACTAAGATGGTTGCCTGCACCAAAAGAGCCCGAACGATTTACCGGACCGTTTGTAATCGATGCTAATCATCCTCTTACCCGTGGACTCTCCCTGCCGGGAATTGTGTGGGGCGCTCATTCAGGAGCAACGAATGCTCTTGGCTATCGACCGGTCATTACCGCAGGTAACACTCCTCTTTTGACGCACCGCCCCGAAACCGATGGGCGCCAGCAGATCTCTCTGCGTTATATCCTCAACCACTCCACCTTGCACACCACTCATCATTGGCCAGCTCTTTTCTGGAATTTATTAGATTGGCGAACTCAATCTCAACCCGGTTTACGAGAGGCCAACCATAGACTGGGTAACGATGTACCATATCGACAAGCAGGTAAAGAAATAGACCTTAAATCCCCTAACGGTAAAACTCAAAAAATTGATGCCCCCGGTGATGAAATCCGCTTACCGGCAAATCTGCCAGGAATTTATGAAATAAGTTCTGGATCAGGCACCAATCTTCTAAGCGAAACTTTTGCCGTTAATTTTTTAGCCGGGAAGGAATCAGACCTGTCGCGCGCAGCTACCGGTCAATGGGGCCAATGGGGTACAGAAAATGAAATACGAATGGAATATGCTAGCATCCTTCCCTACCTAGTCCTGCTAGCGCTTGCATTTATGGTGTGGCATGTATTCTGCATTGCCAGACAAGGAGGAAGAGTATGATCTTTTTCTCACCCATTTGGCTACTTCTAATAATCCCGCTAGTTGCAGGTCTATATGTATGGCGCCTACCCACCCGTGGACTAAATATCTTGCGGCTCATAATTCTTCTATTGCTGGTACTGGCCATGGCTCAACCGGCAATGAAATTTAAGGATCAACAGGGAACCGTTGTGGTTTTGGTAGACCGAAGTGAATCCATGCCACATAAGGCAGCTGACGAACAGTTGGAAGTAATTAAGACACTCCACTCAGAAATGAACCTTGAAGATCGACTGGCGGTAATCAGCTTCGGAGAATGGGTTAACATCGAACAACCGCCTAGTGATCGCAGTACTGAGTCTTTTTTCTCAAACGCTGACCAACAACACTCCCGGTTAACTGATGGCTTGGAGGCGGCATTGTCTTTAATCCCTCCGGACCAGCCCGGACGCGTCCTTATTGTGTCTGATGGACATTGGACTGGACGTGATCCAAGTGCAGTTACCTCGCGAGCCGCCGGACGCGGGGTAGCCATTGACCACCGATGGCTAAGCCGCCCACGTGCGGAGGACTTGGCCATCCGGGACCTCCAAGTACCCGCAAGTGTTTTGCCCGGACAAGCCTTCATGATTAGTGGTTGGGTATACTCCCCCCGCGAACAATCAATCGGATATACACTTACAAAACACGGGGAAGTGTTAAGCACTGGCCAAAGACCTGTATCGCGCGGACTTTCGCGCCTGCTTTTTCGCGATCGCGCTAATCTTTCAGGAAATGCCGCCTACCGACTAACCCTTCACTCCCCTTCTAAAACTGACACAAATTCAACCACTTCCATGGGCGATGCTTTCCCTGAAAACAATACCGCCCGAGTACTGGTGGAAGTGCGAGGTCGTAAACCAATTCTGTTGGTCTCCAATTTTGGAGCCGACTCTGGCCTGGCCAAGCTTATGGTTAAAGGTGGCATGACATTGGTCGCCCGGCGGCCCAATCAGTGCCCTTGGACATTGGCTGATCTATCTCGTTGGTCAGCAGTGGTACTGGAAAATGTAATGGCCGGAGATATTGGCCAGGACGGCATGGAAACACTTGCAGCCTGGATTGAAGAAACAGGCGGAGGGCTGATGATGACTGGCGGCGAAAAATCATACGCTCCGGGCGGGTATTACGGCTCACCCTTGGAAAAAGTACTCCCCGTATCCATGGAACGTCGCAATGAAATAAGAAAGCTGCAAACAGCTATTGTCGTTGTCTTGGATCGGTCTGGATCGATGAGTATGCCGGTGTCTGGTGGTAAAACTAAAATGGATTTAGCTAATATAGGCACCGTGCAGGTTCTGGACTTACTTTCACCCACAGACGAATTCGGCGTCATTGCCGTTGATAGTTCGCCGCATACGGTTCTCAATCTAGCTTCTGCCGAACAACAACAAAATGCTCTTTTCCGGAATAAGATATTAAAAATTGAATCAATGGGTGGGGGTATTTTCGTGTATGAGGCACTCAAGGCCGCTTCAAAAATGCTCCTCACAGCTAAAGCCGCTAATCGGCACATAATTCTATTTTCTGATGCACAGGACTCTGAAGAACCCGGCGATTATATGAATCTAATTGCGGACATGCGAAAAGCGGGTATGTCCATCAGCGTTATCGGACTCGGCACCAAGAAAGATGTCGACGCACGATTACTGGAAGACATTGCCAAGCGTGGCGAAGGAAATATTTACTTCACAGACCGCCCTAAGGAAATCCCAAGAATTTTTGCTCAAGACACTTTTGCAGTAGCCCGTAACACATTCATCAAGGAACCTGCTGCGATCGAGCTAGCAGGTGCACTAAATACTCTGGGAGCTCCAGCATCTTGGAATCCAACTCCAGTCGGCGGATATAACCTCACCTATCTAAAAGAAAAGGCCAGTGTGGGTATGCTTACCAAGGATACCTACCGAGCTCCTATCGTTGCTTTCTGGCAAGCCGGAAACGGACGTACAAGTTGTTTCATGGGGGAAGCGGACGGTACTTATGCAGGTGATTTTGCCAACTGGGAACAAGCCGGTGATTTCTATGCCACTCTCTCTGGCTGGGCTGCAGGTCAACAATCGGAACTACCAGACCGAATGCTCCTTACACAGGAAGTTCGTGAAGGAGTTTGTTTTGTTCAGTTGCATCTGGACCCTGACCGTCAGGGGGAATTATTTACCGAACTACCGCGGCTGAACCTTTTGCGTGAAAGCCCTGGCAAGCCCCTCCAAAAAGATGACACTGTCATGAACTGGAAGACAGCCGATGTACTGGAAAGCTCTATCCCTTTGGAAGGTGAGGAAACTATCCGCACCTCAGTCAATATAGCTACCAACATCAGCCAAAGCTTACCGCCAGTGTGCCTGCCCTACTCCCCGGAATTTGCGCCAGATAAGCCTGACCGTGGCCGCAACGCTCTAGCATCCATTAGCAGGACCTCCGGTGGACGTGAACGCATCAATTTGGCGGATATCTGGTCAGCCATTCCGCGGCAACCGCGCTTCGTACCCCTCTCGCTTTGGCTAGTTTTGACTGGACTGTTATTATTTCTTTTGGAAGTGTTTCAACGTCGAACTGGTTTCTTTGAATTCAGGAAGCGAACACCTTCAAACACAGAAACCGAATCCGGACGAACTACGCTGAGAGATATAGAGAGTCTCACTCAAGCTGGCTCAGCCACCGGCAAAGCCGAAACACCCCCTTTCAAACTGCCAAAACGCAAACGCCGTAAAAAGTCAGCCAAAAGAGAAGATATCCCCCCAGTTATTGCCCCTCCGATGCTTGATCAGGATGACGGAAACCAACCGCCAGTTCTCCCACCTCAAACTCCTAACACCGGTACAACTTTTGACGCCCTATCCCAAGCCCGTAAGCGCGCGCAAGAACGTCGAGGCAAAAATGAGGACTCCGAGGATTAACCTTCCCGTCCAAACTTCCTTGAATAGTAATGAGCAACGCTCAAACTACACATAATCTGAACGCGTAATAATTACATATTTTAGCGAAAAATAACGCACTTGCTTGCGAAAAATTTTAGGATAATAATGATTTGTGGTTGTTTTGTAACAGGCATATATCCTGCTAGAGCATCTCGGCGAAAACTAGATATCCTAAGAACATGAAAACTCACTCCCAATCGAAGAAAGGCTTTACGCTCATCGAACTATTAGTAGTCATTGCCATCATCGGCATATTGGCGTCCATGTTGCTACCTGTCCTCGCTAAAGCCAAAAAGAAAGCCAATAAAATGAAGAGCAAAAACAACCTGAAACAGGTGCAAAATGCTCTATTTATGTGGACCACCGAAAATGGAGGCTACAACCCCGGCTACAGAAACCGTACGGGTGATCCGGGCCACTCTCCCGGTGCAAATTGGAATAATAATTTTTGGTATCATAAGGTATTTAAGTACGCCGATAATGCCCACAAAATACTCATTAGCCCAGCCACTGTCACAAGACATGGAAACCGTGTTCAATGGGGCAGCAATCAGCTTTGCTGGAAAGGATGGAACAATGTCCCCACCATTAATAACGGAAAGCGGGTCAATGGTAGTTACGGGTTTAATGGGTGGAACCATTTTGATATGTATAATCCCGGAAGCTCTCACTGGGATAAAACCTACCAATCTCCGGAAGAAGGAAATCCAGCTAAGGCCCCGTTATTGGCAGACTCACTTTGGGTGGATGGCTGGCCGATGGAGAATAATAAACCTCCAACCTCTTATAAGGGAGGCAACAACTCCAGCATGGCCCGGTTCTGCGTTGACCGACATGACGGTCGTATTTGCGTAGTCTTTAACGACTCGCATGTTGAAGAAGTATCTCTACCTGATTTGTGGACACTGCATTGGCACAAGGAATGGAAAACCCCGACCAATCTACCTTCACCCCCCACCATGTCAGACAAATGAAGAGCCCTATCCTACAATCAATTATAACGATTATGATGCTGAGCTTCCTAATAGCTTGCTCAGGCGGCGAAGATGATGAAACAAGTCCCTTAGACGACCAACCGGTACCTGCCCCGGAAAAACCAGACATCCCCCAATAAACACCAGTTTCTTGTTCGCAAGACTTAATGGGGAAGTTGATCTAGTCTCTACAAAATTTTTACCGAAGTGCTTTCCCGCATTTTTTGCAAATATACAATATGCCTCGTTGGATTCGATTGTGCCGGATAGTGCTTAGCTCATGGAGTAAACCAGGACAATCACATTGGTAGGGAAAACGTTTCAACCGTCTTGCAGGTATAACTTCAAAGTTATGGGTTCTAACGGGCTTAACGTCCAAAGCGACCATTACTGATTGCCACTCTGATCCATGAGGTTTAATTCGTCGCCCGAATTTGGCATACGCAACCAGATGGGCAAATTCATGGGGTACCGTTTGGCTGACAAATTCATCAGTAAATTTTTCCAATAAATCACGATTAAACCGAATCTTGTTTTTCAGATAATTTGCCTGTCCGGCAGCTTGCCCTTTTAGGTCAAAGGCAATCTCTGGATTAACGGTAAACCCAAACAGCCTACAAACCTTTTTTTGCAATTCACTTAGCTTA
>CACDBG010000042.1 GCA_902551155.1 uncultured Verrucomicrobiota bacterium
CTTACCGTTTTTCCAATAAAGTTTTAAAGGCACTAAAGCTAAACCTTTAGCTTGGGTTTGACCGGCTAAACGATCTATTTCTTTTCGATGTAAAAGTAATTTACGCGGAACCATTGGCCGGTGATTATTCAAATTACCGTGGGAGTATTCATCGATATGGAAATTGTGCATCCATGCCTGGCCGTCTGGGTCTATTTTCGCAAAAGCATCACGTAATTGACCTTTCCCAGCCCTCAAGGATTTGACTTCTGTTCCCCTTAAAACTAGACCTGCTTCCAATGTTTCAAGGATTTCATAGTCCCGTCGAGCCTTGGTGATTAGACCTTTTTTTATTGCGCTAGCGGCAACGCGCACATATTTAACAGTGCCGTTTTCATCAATGATCTTAACTCTTTGAAGGTTTGGGGAAAATAGCCGCTTGTTAACCTTTGTCACGTGCCGCCCTATCCCTCCTTCTTTCTTTGCTTTACCACTTCGGCTAATGGTGCCACCAACAAAGGGTTTCTTTCCTGTAATGCTGCAAATTCTGGCCATAATAGTTTCCTCAACGGGCGGCAAAACATATCATCGGCAATGCTTCTGGCAAGCCATTATTAGCTGTATATTAGAGAATGCGTCCTGAAATATCGATTTTAAGCGTTGATATGGCCTCCGAAACACTTTTTGCTCCCTGATCTCCTTTTCCGTGGACGCGAATGGAAACAGATTCAGATTCAATTTCCTTTTTGCCAACTATAAACATATGGTGAACTTTCGCTGTTTCGGCTGATCTGATTTTGGCAGCTATTTTTTCACCGGATAGGTCGATGTTTGCTCTAATGCCTGCTACTTTAAGTTCACTATATATTTTTTGGGCGTAGTCGTTTTGCAGATCAGTAATGGGCAATACACGAACTTGTTCAGGAGCAAGCCACAATGGGAAATTGCCAGCAAAATGCTCAATCAGTATGCCCATAAAACGCTCGAAGCTCCCAAAGGGAGCCCGGTGAATCATTACTGGTCGATGGGGCGTATTGTCCGGTCCAATGTATTGTAGGTTGAAGCGCTCGGGTAGATTGTAATCCAGTTGTACTGTTCCTAGTTGCCATTCACGGCCAAGGCAATCTTTAACCATGAAGTCGAGCTTTGGTCCGTAGAAAGCTGCTTCGCCGGGGGCTTTTTCGTGTGCGATATTCATGTCACTTGCGACGCGCCCCAAGGTTTCTTCTGCTGCATCCCAATTAGCGGGGTCACCGGTGTATTTGTCACTGTTTGGGTCACGCAGGCTTACTTGTGCGCGATAATCGTTTAGCCCAAGTGTTCGTAGTGTTTTCAGTGTTAGGTCAACCGTATCACGGATTTCAGTTTCCACTTGCTCGGGGGTGCAAAAAACATGAGCATCATCCTGAGTAAGCCCTCGAACTCGGGTCATTCCGCTGAGCTCACCGCTTTGTTCATAACGATATACCGCACCAAATTCTGCCAAACGTATCGGGAGTTCACGGTAGCTGTGTTTTTCTGCTGCATAAATTTCAATGTGATGCGGGCAGTTCATCGGCTTTAGGAGATACTCCTCTTCCTCATCCGCTTTAATTGTAGGGTACTGGCTGTCCTTATAGTACGGAAAATGACCTGACTTTTTGTAGAGTTCAATACTGCCGATGTGCGGCGTAAACACCGGGCTGTAACCGCGTTTGAGCAGTTCGCTTTGCATGAAGTTTTGCAGTTCAGTGCGGACAATGCCGCCCTTAGGCATCCACAATACTAACCCTTGGCCGACGGTAGAAGATAGCGTGAACAGGCCTTGTTCGCGGCCGATCTTTCGGTGGTCACGTTTCTTAGCTTCCTCTTGTGCCTCTAGCCATTCTTTGAGCTGAGTTTTATTTTTAAATGCGGTACCGTAGATGCGTTGTAGCTGAGGATTTTTTTCGTTGCCTCTGTAGTAGGCAGCTGCCAGACGCAGCAGTTTGAATGCTTTTACATTACCGGTGCGCGGCACATGCGGGCCGGCGCAGAGATCTAAAAACTCCCCATTTTTGTAAAAAGTAATCTTTTCGCTTTCAGGGATATCATCAATTCTTTCTAGTTTAAAAGGTTGATTGATAGATTGGTAATATTCCTTTGCTTCTTTTCTGGATTTTTCCGAGTAATCAAATGTTTGGTTTTCTTTAACCACTTTTTTCATTTCAGCTTCGATTCTCTCGAAATCCTCAGGAGTGAAACGATGTTCAAGATCGAAGTCGTAGTAGAAGCCTTCATCTGTGGGCGGGCCAATATCGAGTTTCGCATCCGGCCAGATGCGAAGTACGGCTGTTGCAAGCACGTGAGCACAGGAATGCCGAATACGTGACAGCTCGTCCATTTGCTGACGTTCTTCTATGCTTTTACGCTTTATTTCGTTTTTTGCGCCCTCCATAAAGTCGATTGATATATCCCATAAACGTCTGGTAGAAAAGCAAATAGGATTTATTGTGAATCATTTTGGACTGACGTTACTCAAATATTCGTGTCAGAATTAACTTATGAGGGAGTGGATTAATGATTATATCGCCGCTGAAAAAAAAGCACTAGATACAATTCCAGTTGACCAAGTTGCGGCTGCAATCGATACGGTAAAAGAGGCTCTTAGGGAAGAGCGCCAAATTTTTGTTTTTGGCAATGGTGGGAGCGCCTCTAATTCCTCACATTTTGCTACGGACCTAGGAAAAGGTTCCTCAGATGCGCTAGGGAAAAGATTTAGGGTTGCTTCTTTAAATGATAACGTTAGTTGGATGACCGCCATTGGCAATGACTACGATTATTCAGGTATCTATAGGCGTCAGCTGGAGAATTACGGTAAGTCAGGTGATGTGGTACTGGTGATGAGTGTAAGTGGAAGTTCACCAAACCTTGTGGAGGCTTGTAATTGGGCCAAGGAAAATGGTCTTCATATTATTGCCCTAATAGGGGGCAAAAGGGGTGAATTATCCAAAATTGCAGATAATTGTATCGTCGTAGAAGAGACGCATTACGGAAGAGCTGAGGATTGTCACATGGGAATTGCCCATATGATTTGTTACGCTTTTATCGAAAATCCGGATTTATTTTCATAATATATATGCATGCCGAGTACTGGCCGCATTCGAGATAAGATTTCGGAATTACCTCATAAGCCTGGGGTTTACCTCATGAAGGATCGGCTAGGTACAGTAATATACGTGGGCAAAGCCCGTGATCTTCGAAAGCGCGTCAGTCAATATTTTCATCCTTCAAGGAGACTGGGGTGGGATATAAAGTTTAGAGCATTAATTGATGCCATATCTGATTTTGATATTCATTTAGTTAAGGGAGAGCCGGAGGCGTTGCTTTTGGAAAGCCGGCTTATAAAAGAATTCAAACCTCGTTATAATGTAAGCCTGCGTGATGACAAACGGTTCCTTATGTTAAAGGTGAATCTTAAGGATTCAATCCCAAGATTCATGCTCACTCGCCTTATGGTTGATGATGGGGCGCAATATTTTGGGCCATTTCCGGACAGTAAGGCACTGCGTAGATCACTTGATACGGTTAGGCATAAATTTAATTTAAGGGGGTGTAAGGCACTGAGGCCTTCTGAAAAGGATTATAAACACTGCCTCTACGGTCATATCGATGTGTGCAGTGCACCATGTGTCGGACATGTTACATTAGAACAGTATCGTATGCAGGTTGAAAACGCCTGTGAGTTCTTGAGTGGCCACTGTTCGGAAATGCTTAAAAATCTTGAATCAGCAATGGTTAGTGCGTCAGCCGCTAAGAATTATGAAAGGGCTGCTCGCTTACGGGATCAAATAAAAGCCCTTAAAGTTACAACTAGGAAGACCACGAGATATAGGAAATTGCCCAATAAATTGCCCGTATCATTGGATCCTGAAAATGATATCAAAAATCTCTCAGAAATTCTTAACCTAAAATCGGCTCCTACGCACATCGAGGGTTTCGATATATCAAATATAAGCGGTACGTATACAGTAGCGTCTATGGTTGTGTTTCGTAATGGAAAACCTTCTAATGGTGAGTATCGAAGATACAAAATACGGGATGTTACCGTCCAAGATGACTTTGCCTGTATGGCGGAGGTGGTTAGGCGCAGGTACCTTCGATTGAAGAAAGAAGGCCGACCTTTGCCTGATTTAATATTAATCGATGGCGGGAGAGGGCAGCTTAATAGTGCGATTAAATCTTTAACGGAATTAAAATTGCACCATATGGATATAGTTGCGCTGGCAAAGGAGTTTGAAGAAATATATTTACCTAAGCAAAAGGAGCCTATCAAATTGGGTTTGGATAATGGAGCTTTGAGGTTGCTGCAGCGAATCCGTGATGAATCTCACCGTTTCGCGAATAGTTTTAATGCTGAATTGAGGTTGAAAAGAATATCGGAAAGTGTGTTGGACGAATTCCCGGGAATAGGTGGCCGACGCAAAGCAGCCCTTTTAAAGCATTTTGGAAGTGTGAAAAAATTAAAAAAAGCCAAATTAGAGGAGATTGCTGAAGTTCAGGGTTTCGGGGTGAAGACAGCACAGGCCTTATTTGATTTTTTAGGCGCGAGATAGAGGCTAATGAACACGTTCGTGCCCCGTATATATATTCATCTTATTATTGCGCATAAAACCAATTAAGGTCTGATTGTTTTCATTAGCAAACTCTATAGCTAGCGAAGTAGGTGCTGATATAGCTGCAACGATTGGGATTTTTCCGGCAAGAGATTTTTGTATTATTTCATAGGAAACCCTGCCGCTAACCATCAGAATTGTTGATGAAAGGTCAATTTCTCGGAGCATCGAATACCCTATAACCTTATCAACGGCGTTGTGTCTTCCGACATCTTCACTTGTGTAAACTATTGAACCGTATATATCGAATAGTGCAGCGGCATGTAATCCTCCAGTTTGCTTGAAGGTGTCTTGTGCGTTTTGGAGTTTTTCCGGAAATTTATTTAGCTTTTCAATTGAGATTGAAATATCTGATTCAATCGAAGGAAACAGGCATTGTAATGATTCGATAGATTTTTTCCCGCATATTCCGCAACTTGAGTTTGTGTAGAACTGGCGACCCATCTTTTCAGGATCTATGCTGATATCAGGATGTAGATAGACGTTTATAATATTACGATCATCAGTTGTTTTGTCATCTGTGCAATGGGCAATTTCAAGAATATCACTTCGCTTTTTTATGATTCCTTCGGTTGATATGAAACCTGCAGCAAGATCTATATCGTTGCCGGGGGTTCTCATGGTTGTTGCGATGGCTTTACCTCGAATTCTGATTTCTAACGGCTCCTCGAGTGCAACTTCATCGGATGCTACTGTGATTGATTGATTGGCGGATAATTTTCTTATTGTGATTTGCCGAGATTGTGTTGCTTTGCTCATTGCAAACCACTTACGGATTTTTTAACCAATAGACTGATGGCTTTTTCCAGTTGGGGGTCTTCACCTTTTAGCCATTGTTCAGGTGTTACCCATAATTGAAAGTCGGGCTTTTCTCCATTGTTTTCCATATTAGTTCCATCCATTCTGAATACGCCACGTCCCGGGATTCGTGCTTTTGTTCCGTCAGTTAAGGTGAATCCGGATGTCCAGATAACGTATCCAGGTGTAGGCATCCCTACTAGTTTGGCTAGCCCACGTTGCCGCATCGCATATGGAAACATTTCGCCGTTTGAGTAGCTGTGTTCGTTCATGAGAACTACAATTGGCTTATTCCATGCTCTACTTGGGGCCAGCTCCGGTTCACGGTCCCTGGATTTATATATTCCGTGAGGTTTGCGTTCTAGCCAGTCAATTAAAGTATCTGAAATATTACCGCCATTATTAAAGCGTACGTCGAATATCATTGCGTTTTTTCCTTGGATATATTCGTAGACTTCCTGTTCAAATTTAGCTTGGTCACTGCTGCCCATTGCAGAAATATGTAAATATCCCACTTTCCCGCTCGTAGATTCCTCAACTCTTTTTCTGAGCTCCTGGGTTGTTTCCTGATAGCGTAACTTACGCCATTCGGACTCGGATATAAGTTTATAAGTTACAATTCTGGAGTCTTCTTTTGAAGGTTTTGAGTTTACTGTAAATTTAGTTAATACATTGGGTTTCTGCGTAATAAATTTGAATAGTAATTCATCTGATAATACATCTTTTCCATCGATTTGAAGAATGTACTCTCCCGGTTTGATTTGGGTTTTTTCAAATGACCCAGGGGCGCCATTCGGGATATTTTTTACTTTTATGCCGATTCCACTGTGTGAGTAGTCAATCGTAAAACCCAAATGAGGGGTTTTTCTTTGGGATGTAGATGAAGGAACAGGTGAAAGTTCAGTATGGGAAGCATCTAGCTCGCCAACCATCATTTGTAAGAGTGTTGCGAATTCATCGTTCGTATCAACTGAAGAAATTCGTTTTAGATATTTATTGCGTAATGCAGTCCAATCACGGCCATGAAAATTCCCATCGTAAAATCTGTGATGATACGTTTTCCAGAATTGATAGAACGCAGCAGTCCTCTTGGAGGTAATATCATTAATAATATTTGCTGAGAAAGTGATTTGTGCGGCGCTTCCATTCTCTAGCTTCATCAAGTACATTTTACCCGATTTCATAAATGTAGCACTCCTGCCGCTTGGCAAGACGCGTAGGGCGACTCGTCCGCCGTCATCATTCATTTTTTTGACTTCTTTGCCGTCATGGCTGGATCGGTATACATTACCTCCGGATAGAAAATATATTCGTCCATCAGAAGTCATTGTCAGGTCAGAGGAAGGGTTGGTTGATGATATCTTTTGAATCCGTGAGCTAATGTTATTAAAATCTATTTTAATTTCAGGGGTTTTGCTCGGCTTAACATATTTTTGGTCTACATCTGTATTTCTAAATTTGTCTGGCTGGAGTGAAACCCGGTAAAGGCCTTCTCCAGATCTATTACTCTGGAAATACAGGTATTTTCCGTCAGGTGACCAGATAGGCTGGCTGTGGAAAGCACTTAACCTTGTGATATTTATGGCCTTACCCCCTCCGGAGGGAATGATCCAAATATTATATGAACTGCTGCCAGTGCGTGTGGTGTAAGCAATCCACTTTGAATCCGGGGACCACTCGTAATCAATTCCACCTCGACCCCTCATGTGAATGCCGGGGAGTTTGAATATGCGCAGAACTTTTTTGTCGTCTAAGTTTAAACTATGAAGGCCTCCTTCTGGTCCTGCCACCCAGAAAAAAAGTTGTTTTCCATCTGGACTCACACGTAGTCTAACAATGTTTTCTTCCCTCTTCCACAGTGGGGTTTGGGTTCGCTTTATAAGGTCATATTCGTAAATGCGTGTATTCCCTTCACGATCCGAAGTGAAATAGAATTTTTTCCCGTCTTTTGACCATGAAAAATCGGAGTCTTCACCGGCCCACGTAGTATGTTGTGTTGCAATTTCGTCTAACTCTTTTTCAATACCTTTTGATTTTGCTGTTTTCACTGTCCATATATCACCTTTTAGTCCAAATAGAATGGTTTTTCCATCTGGGGATGGCTCGGCTTCAGTGGTTCCGCTTGTGGCTTTTGAATATTCATTCACATTACGTTTAACATCTGAATTGATTAGTAATTCTATTTTCTTTGGAGATTTAGAATTACGACCAAGGATCCAGATGCCATCATCATATTCAAAGACAATGTCTCCAGTTTTAGATGCAATACTTGGGTAGCGTACAGAATCTGTTTTGAAATGTGTGATCTGTTTTAATTTACCTTCTAGGTCTGATACCCAGAGATTTGGCGTCATTTTACTACTGTTTGGCACTGCGGTTGGTTGTTCATCTATTTTTGTTAGAGTAGGAGTAGGTTCAGCTGTGGTGACGAGTAATATTTCTCTGCCTTCTGGCATGAATTGGCTATATAAGTATTGTCGTTCATCTCCAAGGAGTTTATTGCGTTTCTTTGTTTCAAGATCATAAATCCAGACTTGGGCGGCAGCTGAGCCTCTGTATCTGGCCCTATACCAGGGCATTCCATATCGAGTATAAACCATCTTCTTTCCGTCCGGAGTCCAGCGTGGGTAACGGAGTGCTGCATAATCTTCACATATTATTTTTGATCTTAGGCTGGCAACATCAACCGTCATGATGTCATAGGTTGGTCGATTGCGCCTTGAACCGAAGGCAATTCTGTTTCCATCTGGACTCCATCCAAATGGGATTTCGTGGCCAGAATGCCATGTTAATCGTCTAGGGGTTCCGCCTTTCGAGGGGATCACAAATATATCAAAATTCCCATAACGTTTACTGCCAAAGGCCACCCAATTGCCATCTGGTGAAAATATCGGGTAACCATCATAATCAAGGTGGAATGTAATAGGTGTGGCTTCTTTGCCGTCTATATTTGATTTCCATATATCACCACGATAAACAAAGACTATTTCTTTACCCGACGGGCTTATAGAGGGATGTCGTGCCCCTATGGCTGATTTGGGTTTCGGGGTCGGAAGCTGGGCGGATGCATGCGTGAAAATTAGGGCAAGCAGGAGGGCAAATAATCGCATGAGCAATTTTTAGAATAAACTGGGGCAGTTGGCAAAAAATATATGAGGTATTAGTTATGCCATTTTTGTAATTCAACAATATTGCCTTCCGGGTCAGTCATATAAATAAGGCTAAGCTTTCCTGCTCCAGAGATATCAATTGTAACCAAATTACCATAATCGTCTCCGCCATAGTGTTTTATTTGATTTCGTTTTTCTTCTATGTCATCGACTTCAAATGCGATATGGGCAAATCCAGGTCTATTTAAAGGGCGAGGGGAATCTTCACCGTTATCTGAAAAGGTAAAGATTTCAATAGTTGGGCCGTTTTTCCCATGGCCGGGGACGCTAAGGTGTCTGCCTTGGACTCTGACCCCCTGGATGCCGGTTAATTCATCAATGTGTTTTCCATGGTGGTTTCGCTCACTACTGTAGGGCTTACAATCAAAGATTTTTTCATAAAATCCGCATAGTTTACGCCAATCATGAGCTATTATATTAATGTGAGCGTACCTTGTTGGCATGAGTTAATCTATTCTCCCCGATAAATACAACTAGCGTTGCAAGTTTTAGAAATTTCTATTGCAGTTAGGTTGGGCAGCTTAGGACTTACTTCTTCCCAAATCCATTTGGTAATATTTTCACTTGTTGGATTTTTTAGGCCGTTAATTTCATTGAGATGTCGAGGGTCTAGTTTTACCCAAGCAGGGTGAAATGCTTTTTTGATTTCATCATAGTCAACCAGCCATCCCAGCTTTTCATCACATATACCCGACACAGTGAGCTCCACTTTAAAACTGTATCCATGAAGTCGGTGGCACTTATGGTTGGTTGGTAAATTGGGAGGCGAATGAGCCGCATCAAATTGAAATCTCTTTTTAAGTTCTACGTACATTTTACTGTTCCCAGTCAGTCCATGACACCAAATCAGCGATGGTTGGACGGCCATCGTGTCTCCACCCCAAGGCCGGTTCTTGCATTTTACCAATAGGGCAAATTCGAGTCACCCCCCAATGTGCCAGCTTTTTGAAAAGAATTTCAGCTTCATTTTTAGGGGCTGATAAACCAACTGTTGAAACTTGTCCGCGTGTCATTTCGGCCACGCGGAGCATTTCATCGATGTCATTAATGCTTTTGACGTGTATAAATCTATTCTGGCAGGAGGTTGTGAATAGCGGGTCTTCCTCGAAAACCACAGTCCAACTTGTATCTGTTTCGCTTGACCATTGTCTGACATCACCCGTTCTTAATGCACGAGATTCAAAAAATTTGCGTTTATAAAGGATATCACCGTCAATTTCAGCTGGTATATCGCCTCTTGGTTGTAGGTTTTCAATTGCTGCAAGTGATTCAGCAAGCATTCCAGAAAATAACTCAGGGCTTACGGCTCCGCCTTTTTCAATATAGATGATGTGGGGCGAGAGGCATCCTAATTGGTTCCATGAAGCAATATCCTGTGCTGCTGATTTAGCAAGTTCCCTTGCCATTGCCCTGCTGAGCATATCCTTTTGTATATAAGCAAGGCTTACCTTCTGACCATAGCCAATAAATTTTTTATCGTTAGTGATTTTCGAACGGATAGAATTAATTGTTTCATCGCGCCCTGTAGCGATAATGCAATCACTCTCATCAAAAAGTATTTTTTCAAGTGTTGGCTCAGTTCCAGGCCATGATGAAATTTCTATGCATGATCCTATTTTTGGATGAGACTCGTATAAGGAGTGGGCAAAAAGTCTGGGTATGAATCCCCCTTTATCTGCACACTTGATAAATTGTGCTGAACCCACAATCAGGCCATGTATCATGGTCATGATTGTGGGGCAAGGCGGGCTGCCGGCCGTGATTATGGTGATTAGTTCGGGGCCTCGGGCCATTGATGAGCGGTTTTCTGCTCGTTCTTCAGGAGTGCCTAATGGAGAATCTAATCGGCGTGAATCGCCCAGTTCTTGAGCGATTAGATTGAGTAAATTTTCCTCAGTAATTTTTGTGAAAAACTGATCTAATCCATGTGCAATGCTTGATCTGCTAAAACCAGTTTTTGATGGGCCTTCATTAAGGGCGCTTTTTCTGAATGGGTACAGGTCGTCGGTCCAGTTTTCTGAAATGCGCGAGATTATTGAAACAATATCTTCTGTTGGTGTATCTCTTAGGTATTGGATGCGATTTCGTTTAATTTGCCTACAGGCCTCCAGCAAAATAGATGAAGTGATCTTAGTTTCAGGCTGTGCATCAATTAAGAAGAAATTTGGCGTCCCTTGTTGCTCTGCATCATCGAATGAGCTGTGAAGCATTTTTTAATTTTCTATTTCGATTGTTTTTGCCAGGGAATTTTTCCGGATCTTTGTATATGATCCATCAGGGATCGCTTAAGGTTTTGAACGATCTTTTTGTTTGAACTTATTGGTGATTTTTCCTGTAAATCCTGATCAATATTGAATAGCTGCATGGGTTCAAATGGGCTATTCTGTAAAAGTTTCCATGGACCACGACGAATAGCGTAATAGGCGCGCCCTTGATAGTTTCCCCCGCCTTCGCGCCTCACCCAAATGAGTGTCCTGTCAGGTTTTCCATTGTGACCGTCTAATAAAACTGAAGTAAGGTCATGGCCATCAATTTCATGGTTAATTTTAACTCCCGCAATTTTGCAAAAGGTTGGAAGTAAGTCCATGGTGATCCCTAAGGCATCAGTTTGCCCCGGAGTAATATTTCCCGGCCAAACAGCACAAGTGGGAACACGAATCCCGCCTTCCCAGTGCTCCTGTTTGCCTCCTCTTAGTTTGCCATTGAGTGCCCCGTGAGGGATGGAGCCTCCATTGTCTGAGGAAAATAAAATGAGCGTGTTTTCCGCTATTCCTGCTTCCCCGATTGCATCAACAAATCTTCCAATCTCATGATCCATGTGCTCCACAAACGCTACATTTGTTGCGCGTTTTAGTTCTAATTGAGGCTCACGTTTTTGGACTTTTTCTAGCCAGTCCTTTGGTGGTTGAATAGGGAAATGAGGTGCATTGTAGGCTAAATATAGAAAGAAGGGTTGTTTTTTATTGGTCGACTGTTTTTTTACGTAGTCTATTGCCCATTGGGTGAATACTTCGGTGGCGTGACCCTTTGGGGATATTTCTTTTTTATTTAATCGCATCCAATTGACCCCACCACGTAAATGGGTCCAATAGTCATCCATCATGTCGGCCAGAAAACCATGAAAGAAATCAAACCCCCGGTCATTCGGAATATTGGGTGATTCAAAACCTAGATGCCATTTGCCCACCATCCCGGTGTGGTAGCCGGCTTTACGTAATAACTCTGGTAAGGTTGGCCCAGTTGGAGCGAAGTGTCCCCAGTTGTTTTGTGACCATTGTCGAATCACGCCTGGAGCTCCAACCATATCTGGATATCTTCCAGTTAATAAGGACGCTCTTGTGGGGGTGCAAACTGTGCAATTTGAATAGAATTGATTGAAACGTAATCCTGCTTTCATCAAGCGGTCAATGGACGGTGTGTGAATGTCTTTGCCTCCAAAGGAGGAGAGATCACTGTAGCCGAGGTCATCGACAAGAATAACGATGATATTTGGTTTTGCCGCAGAGTGAGTGGCCGGTGAGAGGCAAAAAATTAGCGTTAGTAATAAGGTGCGCATATTTGATCTTTTAACAAAGAGGTAGGACTATAAAAGTAATTAATTATTTGCCTAATATTTCGTCCACTTTGTTTTTGATTGTTTTATTCATTTTTATAATTGGTGGCCATTCGCGTTTAAATCCTTCCCCTGAAAGTTTTTTTGTAGCATCGATACCCATTTTTGAGCCGATGGCTACTTCAGGGGTTGCGTGATCCAGAACATCGGAAGGGCCCCGTGTAAAAATAGTGTCTCGCTGTGGGTCAGTGTTTGCGCCCATTCTAAAAAGTACTTCGCTCGTATTATGTACATCGACATCATCATCAACTACGACAATATATTTACTGAACATCATTTGGCCCATCCCCCAAAGTCCATGCATGATTTTGTATGCCTGCATGGGGTAAGTTTTTTTTATACTAACGAATACTAGATTATGAAAAACTCCTTCAGCTGGAAGTGCAATATCAATGATTTCTGGGAAGTTCATTCGAAATATTGGCATGAAAATTTTGACCGATGCACTGCCCATGTAGAAGTCTTCCATTGGAGGTTGGCCTACTATTGTGCTCGGGTATACCGAATCTGATCGTCTGGTTATTGTAGTAATATGGAAGGCGGGATACTTGTCTGGTAATGTATAAAAACCTGTATGATCTCCAAAGGGGCCTTCATCTCGAAGCTCTTCAGTAGGGTCAACATAGCCTTCAATGACAATGTCTGCATTTGCGGGAACCTGTAAATCATTGGTCTCGCATTTTATTAGTGGAACCGATTTTCCCCTGAGATAACCAGCTAAGAGGAATTCATCTAAACCGTCGGGTAGAGGGGCTGTGGCGCAAAATGGGTATGCAGGGTCTCCGCCTAGAAAAACACTTACGGGCATCCGCTTGCCTTGGTCATAATATTGTTTTCCATGTCGTGCGGCTACTTTTTGCAGTTGCCAATGCATGCCAGTCGTTTGTGAGTCAAAAACCTGCATCCGATACATGCCCACATTGCGTGCTCCAGTATCAGGATCTTGGGTAACCACACAAGGCAGCGTGATAAAGCGCCCTCCGTCTTCCGGCCAGCACTTTTGGATTGGAAGGTTCGCTAAAGTCGGAAGTTCTGCGTTGCTATTCGAAAAATCCCGTGGATCCTCAATTATTTCTTTGCATGGGCCATTCGAAACTACTTTGGGCTTTGCGTGTCTTAGTTCTAATGCTGAGCCCAGTAATTTTACCGCCTCTGTGAAACTGGCTGGCGGTTTTGCATGCATAATGGACTCCAGGTCCTTGGCTGCCTCATCTACTGATTCTCTACCT
>CACDBG010000043.1 GCA_902551155.1 uncultured Verrucomicrobiota bacterium
ACTAACCAGAAAATTAGCTTGAGCGCTTAAGGGCTTACATTCCAAACCGCGGCTTTGAGCAGATCTCCTGACGCTGGTAAAATTTACTGATGCGGTAATATCAACTTCTCCGGGGCGTTCTAAAATATCGTTAACCTGCCGGTGGCGATAGTATCCCCTCAATGTTCCGTTATCACGTGGCGGTTCAAAAAAATTCTCCTCTTCCATGCCGTAATCGATCGTCACTGCCTTACCCTCCGCCAAAGACCCGCATATCTCATCCCACAATTTGTAATGCCCCCCGAGAGGCAAAACCATCACGTAGCCATCAGGTAACATATCCCAATTCTTAAAGGATGAATCCGGAAAGACATCGTGACTATCAAGCCAGTTTATTTCCGCACCACTTCTGATAGAGCACTTAAACTTACCTGCCTCCAGCTTGACGTATGATTGTGCCCACTGCTCCCGATTCGCATCCCAAACAAGCCGATCTACAGGAACCGCATCAAGAAGTTCGTTAGCATAAAACACCCCACGAAACGGCTCACCTTCGTCGTGGACCCATTTCACTTTATCTTCAAACGCATCAAGCTTTGCCTGCTGCCACTTTAACCGTGTAGGAGAAGGCTCCAGCAATACCAATTCCGTTCTCTTATATAAGTCTTGCCGCCAATCACGGAGGTAGGAAAGGATATCACCGGCCAAGCAGCCATCATGCGCGCCAGCCTCAACAAGCTGAACAGGACCTTCGATTTCAGAAAGCCAATCAGCAAATTGAAAGCCAAGCAACTCCCCATATAAGCTCCCGACACTCACGTTCGTATAAAAATCGCCTTCACGACCCACTTCGCGCTGTGTTTCGTAATATCCCAAGTCAGTTTCATACAGAGCCAAGCCCATGAAACGACTGAAAGGAATATCCCCTTTCTCCGCGATTTCCCCGTGAATTCGTAACTCTAGTTCGTTCATGTCTTGCGACAGATGCCAGGTTTCTCTACAAAGCCCGCAACATACTGCGCCCATGTCACCAGCCACTTCAACCCGCAAACGCCTCGATCAGGCTATGTTTGATAATAAACTGGTCGAAAGCCGCGAAAAAGCCAAACGCCTGATTATGGCCGGCAAAGTTCGTATCAATGACCAATTAGCCCGAAAACCCAGCGATCAGGTCAAACCTGAGGACCGGATTGAAGTTCAGGAACCGGAGAAATATGTTAGCCGAGGGGGATTTAAACTGGAAAAAGCTCTGGAAATATTTGACCTACCCGTCGATGGGGCAACCGCTATTGACTTGGGGGCTTCGACAGGAGGATTTACCGACTGTTTACTGCAAAACGGCGCAAAAAAGGTATTCGCTGTGGATGTCGGCAAAGGCCAGTTAGCATGGCACTTAAGGAAAGATCATCGAATTTGCGTGATGGAAAAAACGAACGCCAGGCATCTAAAACGGATTGATTTACCCAAAAGTTTTGAAGGGGCTGACATTATAACCATTGACTGCTCGTTTATTTCCTTAAAGAAAATTCTACCTGCTGCCTTTGCTTTGTGCAGGAGCGGTGGTAGTATCATCGCATTAATTAAACCGCAATTTGAGGCAGGTAAAGAAGAGGCAAACAAGGGCGCTGGCGTAATCAGCGACCCCGCCATCCACAAACGAGTGATCGATGAGATTAAGTCTTTTGTCGAAGAAACAGGTGAATCCACCTGGCGCAGTAATATCCAATCTCCCATTACCGGCCCCAAAGGAAACATAGAATTTCTGGCTTGGATTGAAAAAAAATAAACCCATCAAATCTGTAGGAGTTATCGGCCACCCCGAGTTAACTCACAAACCCAACCTTGTACGTAATATATGCAAATGGGTTGAGGCGTCCGGGCGAAAAGTTTTTTTGGATAACGCCCTAAGCAGCATCTCAAAAGGTAAAAGCATTGTTTTACCCAGTGTGTCTGAACTCTCGCGCATGTGCGACCTAATGTTGGTTATTGGGGGAGATGGAACCGTCCTTCGAGTGGCTCGCGATACTGCCGGCAGCAACGTTCCATTGCTGGGGATTAACGCCGGGCGCCTGGGTTTCCTTACTACTGCGCCCGCTGATGACGCAAAAAAAGCATTAGAAACCCTTTGGACCGGAAAGTACATTATTGACCCTCTACCGCTAATAGAGGCAACCGCACGGATACAGGACAAAAAAATAAAGACCCTAGCGCTCAATGATATTCTCATCAGCCGCGGAGCAAATCCGCGTTTAATTGAAATGAAGGTATTAGTCGATGGAGAGCCCTTAACCGACTATCGTTGCGACGGTTTGATTGTCGCCACCCCCGCGGGTTCAACAGCATACTCACTTGCCGCGGGCGGTGCGGTGGTTAGCCCAAGAGCTGAGGTGCTAACCCTTAACCCAATCTGCCCCCAGGCTCTATCAAACCGCCCTCTTGTCGTTGGTTTTTCATCAACCATTGAAGTGACCATCCTAAAGCACCGTGCAGAAACTTATCTCTCTGCAGATGGCCAAATGCAGGCACAGTTAGAGCCCGATGATACCGTAAAAATTACGCGCAGCCGTCAAAAAGCGCGACTTATCCGACTACAGGGAAATTCCTTTTTCGAAACATTACGGCACAAACTCAATTGGACCGGCTCTCACGCATGATCCGCCTGAAAGACATCGCAATTGATGCGGGTGTCTCGGTAATGACCGTCTCAAAGGCATTACGAGACGAGCCGGATATCTCAGATGCCACCAAGAAACGCATCCGCAGTATTGCTGATCACGCTGGCTATGTGCCCAACAACTCTGCCCGAAGCCTTCGCACCCAACGATCACACCAATTCGGCCTGATTATTTCTGCACTAAGCAACCCCATGTACACCCGCACCTTTATGGCCATTGAGGAGCAATCACACCAAATGGGCTATGAAATCATTGTCGCACAGACCCTAAATAACCCAGACAGAGAAGCTGCCTGTATTCGTCGTATGCTTGCGCGACAAGTTGATGGACTATTTATTCGGCCTGTTTACAGACAGGATGCTCACGCGCCCATATACGATGAATTAAAAAAAACCAATATACCCACCGTAATACTTGGGCACAGAAGTCTTTTTTGCAGCAACTTCACCAATGTAGAAACCGATGATTTCTCCGCCGCAAAAGACTTAACTAAACATTTAATACAACTAGGCCACCGGAAGATTGCATGTTTTACAGGGCCTATTTTTGCCCCTTGGGCGCAGGAAAGATACGAAGGATATCGGGTTGCCCTTCAGGAAAATAAAATAGAGATAGATGAGAAACTGATCTTTCAATCAGGATCCACAATTGAAGAAGGAGCAACAGCTGCACAACAGTTCATCCAAGAAGAAACGAATGCCACGGCAATCATTGCTTCAAACGATTTGGTTGCTTTTGGCGCCGGCAACACTCTGATCGACCAAGGCATCAAAATACCAGAGGACATCTCTCTTGCTGGATTTGGAAACGTTTTAACCGCTGAATATTTTAGAGTTCCTTTAACCACTGTTCGCCAGCCTAAGTACAGGCGTGGGTTGGCAGCTTTCGACTCAATGCTAAAGTTGATTGCCAAAGAATCCCCCCAGAGAAAACGTCTGCCAGCCGAACTTGCAATCCGCAAAAGCACTATCCCACCCAAACGTTAACGCACTGCAAATCGTTCTACGTATTTACCCACAATATCAGATTCAAGATTTACTGCATCCCCCAAAGAACGCTCCTTTATCGCCGTTAACTCAAATGTATGAGGGATTATCCATACCGAAAAATGTTCCTTTTCGACTTCAGCAACCGTTAAGCTAATCCCATCTATAGCGATAGATCCCTTGTGCACCACGTATCGCATAACCTTATTTGATGCGAATATTTTGATTTTACGGTCCTCCCCTTTTTGCTCCCACTGCGCAATTTTCCCAACCCCATCAATATGGCCCGTCACAAAATGACCACCCAAACGACCACCGGCCTCAAGACTTCTCTCTAGGTTTACAAGCGAACCAGAAATACAATATTGTAAATTTGTAACCCCCCATGTCTCTTCAAGTAAGTCAAACTGGACAATCTTATCGTTGCCTTTGGGGTCTATCCTCACAACGGTAAGACAGCAACCATTGACCGCTAAGCTATCACCTATTTTTATATCCTCACCAGTCTTTCGAATTCGTATCGTTAACTGGAATGAACCACTTTTCGGCTCAATTGCCTCAACGACTCCGGTCTCTTCAATGATTCCAGTAAACACGAGGCCGACTCAAGCTTCGCACACTGAAGCCGTCAATAATAAATCTGGCCCAAGTTTACTCCACCTTACTTTTTTTAGATTTCTAAACAGCCCATTGCGACCAACCCCAAGCCCGGCAACTGCTGGACGAGAATCATCACCTCCTAAAATTTTAGGGGCGTAAAAAAAAGCGATTTCATGAACCAGCCCTTCACCTAAAAAGCTTGCACTTACTTCGCCTCCACCTTCAACCAAAAGATTCAACACATTCTCTTTTCCCAATAAATCCATCAACCAAACGATATCTGTTTTACCTTGTTTTTCCGGGGCCTCTATTATGCGCACTTTTTTTCGCAAGGCCGATACCTTTCTAGCTGGGGCTTCCCTGGAAACAACAATAAGTGTATCATGCCCAAACCCATCAGAAACGACCTGAGAATTAAGGGGAGTACGGGCGTTGGTATCCAATATTATCCGCCGCAAAGAAACTCCCCCTCTTTTGCCTCTCGCCAACAAACTGGGATCATCCTCTAAGATCGTGTTCACCCCGACTAGAATAGCGTCACTGCCTGTTCGGAATCTCAAGCTTTTCCTTCTCGCCAATTGCCCGGTAATCCATTTGGACTCCCCGGATGATGTTGCTATTTTCCCATCAAGAGTCATAGCAGATTTTAGTGTTATGTACGGCGTCCCTGATTTAACCCAATGATAGAAAGCAGCATTTAATTCATTTACCTGATCAACCAGAACCCCTTTGCGCACTTCAATTCCATGCTTCTTCAAGACTCGAAAGGCTCGCCCTGAATGTTTAGGGTTCGGATCAACTGCCCCAACAACAACTTTTTTTATGCCCGACTCAATAATAGCCTCTGTACATGGGGGAGTTCTTCCGACAGTACAACAAGGCTCTAGAGTAACATATAGTGTTGCCCCCTTGATCATATGATCCTGCCGTCGTGCATCACGAATCGCTACTACCTCAGCGTGTGCAGCACCAGCTTTTCGATGCCAACCCCTTCCAATCACAACATTATTCTTAACCAGCAAAGCCCCTACCATTGGGTTTGGTGAAGTTTTGCCATATCCTTTTTGCGCCAACTCAAGTGCTGCACGCATGTGTAATTCGTCCAAGACACTCATCAGATTTTACCGTGGAAAAAGTGCTTCAGCAAATTGGCTTGGGTCAAAAGGCTGTAGATCATCTGCCTGTTCCCCCAAGCCCACGAACTTAATCGGCAATCGCAATTCATCTTGAATCGCCACAACCATCCCTCCTTTACTGGTCCCATCGAGCTTGGTTATCACCAAGCCTGTTAAAGGAACGGTTTTATGAAATTCGCGAGCCTGATTCAATGCGTTCATACCGGTGGTTCCATCAACAACCAAAAGAACTTCTTGAGGCGCATCTGGCATTTGCCTCCCCACAACTCGGTGCAACTTTTCCAATTCAGCCATTAAATTACTCTTGGTGTGCAATCTGCCGGCAGTATCAATTATCAGATAATCCAGATTCCTCGCCTGTGCAGCAGCAACCGCATCGTGCGCAACCGAGGCTGGATCAGCACCATAACTACCAGCAATAACCGGCACATTGAGTCGTTGACCCCACTGCTTGGTTTGCTCTACCGCTGCCGCCCGGAATGTATCGCACGCAGCAATCATTGCTGTTTTCCCATCAAGCTGAAGGCGATGAGCTAACTTTGCTGAAGTGGTAGTTTTACCCGTTCCATTTACTCCAACCATTGAAATTATGGTGAGCCCATCCTCTCGACATAATTGTTCAGCAGACTGATCAAAGACTTTAACAATTTCCTGTCGCGCTATTGTAATAACATTTACACCTTCTGAACCCTGAAATTCATAGGCTTGCTTGATAGCTGAAACGATCCGATTTGTGACACCTATGCCAAGATCTGCACCGATCAACGCAAACTCCAGCTCCTCAAGCGTTTCCTCCCCCAATTTTGGTGACCCCGAAAAAATACGGGTGATTTCATGGGAAAGCTTTTTTCGGGTAGCATTCAGTCCTGATTTAAATTTATCAATCAGTCCCATTTTGAGCCAATACTGCTGATTTCATTCTTTCAATATACTGGTACGGCAATTTGACTCCACCAATTAAAGGACGCCCTTTATTCTCGCCGTGACAATCAGACCCTCCTGTAACCAATAAATTATATTGCTCGGCAAGCATCAGGTAATGTTCTGTAGTTGAGGTGGAATGCCTTGTGTAAAAACATTCAATCCCATCCAGACCAAAATCCACCAGTGGACCAATCACTCCATCTCTGTGATAAAGCCCGGGATGAGCAATCACCGCCAATCCTCCTGCCTCATGAATAAGGTTTATCGCCTCTTGGGCAGTCATTTTATCCTTAGGAACCCAAGCTGGTCGGCCTTTTTTCAAAAATTTTTGAAATGCTTCATCAAGTGATTTGCAGTTCCCCTTTTCCACTAAAACCCTTGCGATATGGGGCCTGCCCGGGGAATTGCAATTAGCAATATTCAATACTTCATCACCATCAATTTCTATTCCTAGCTCATTCAATTTGGACACCATTTGATATATACGATCATGCCGTACAGATTGATATTTCTTCAGCTGTTGTATTAGTCTTTCATATTTTAAATCTAGAAGGTAGCCGAGTAAATGAAGTTCAAAACCATCCAGTTCAACGGTAAATTCACATCCTGAGATGAATTCAATGCCTTGCTTATCACATGCTGCAGACATCCGCTTACATCCATCAATCGTATCATGATCGGTGAGTGCCATAACCCCTAAACCACGTGCACATCCATAATCAACCAACTCTTCAGGCGTATAGGTGCCATCAGAGAATAAAGTATGTAGATGTAAATCTGCGTACATTAAGATACTTCAGGTGTACTGGGCTTTGGCAAAGGCTGCAATTTAACTTCATTTTTCGGCTCAACGGGTTTAGCCACCATTTCCGTTGAGTGACGTGGCCTACTTAAGCGCGCAGCCATATTATCAAGAATACCATTCACAAATTTCCCACTTTCATCTGTAGAAAACTTTTTTGCTATATCAACCGCCTCATTGATTGCAACAACTGGAGGAATATCGTCCCGATATATCATTTCATAGGCTGCTAACCGCAAAATACTTCTGTCCACCCCAGCCATTCGGGATAAATCCCAATTAGCTGCCAGATTCTGAATCCGATTATCAATCTCTTTTATATTCTCTAACACTCCACGCACTAGCGGCTCGGCAAAATCTCGAATCGCCAAATCATCATCAGTCGGCGGAGGCAACTCCTTTTCTTGCCCCCAATTGGTTTTGCCCTCTAATAGTTCTATAACAAGCGGTCTTTGATATCGCCAAAAGTGATCCAATGTCTCGTCCAAATCTTCGGGAGGATTATGATCATTCTGAAATAAAAATTGAACAGCGCGTTCACGCGCTTGACGACGAATACCCATACCGAGAGCATGCGGAAGAAGTAGGACAAGCAAAAGTAAATTGTTTCAGAGCGTCAATAACGGGGGATATTAGAGTCTATATGCTCACTCCAAGCAGTTATCCCCCCCGCCACACTTTTGCAGTATTTAAAACCTTGCTGCCTCAAAAACTCAACTGCCTTAAGTGAGCGTGCCCCCACCTTGCAATGTATGTAGATAATCTGATTCGGATCCAGCTCCGTAAAACGTTGCGACAACTCACCCAACGGAATTAAGGGCACCCCATCGATTTTTGCGATTTCCGCCTCGTCATATTCACGGACATCCAGAAACGCAATATCTTTTGCAGAATCTTCCATGGCCCTCTTCATATCTTGAACACTAACCTCATCTGGGTGAGCCTCCGGCTCTTCAGGCTCCAACCCAATACCACAGAACTCCTGATAATCGATTAACTCCTTAATTGTGGGATTCTCACCGCAGATTGGACACTTTGGATCACGTCGAAGTTTTAATTCTCGAAATTTCATATCCAGAGCACTGTAAAGCATCAATCGGTTAATCAATAGCTCACCTTTACCCAGTGCTAGTTTTATAATTTCTGTAGCCTGAATGCATCCGATGATACCCGGCAGCACCCCAAGCACCCCGCCTTCTGCACAGCTGGGAACCATACCTGGCGGAGGTGGCTCAGGATAAAGACACCGATAACAAGGCCCTCCCAATCCCGGCGCAAAAACACTGGCCTGACCTTCAAACCGGAAAATAGAACCGTACACATTTGGCTTATTTAATAGCACACATGCATCATTGGTGAGGTAGCGAGTAGGAAAATTATCGGTACCATCTACAACTATATCGTATTGTCCAATAATCTCCATAGCATTATCCGAGGTGAGCATGGTTTCATGAACAACCACTTCAACCTCCGGGTTGATGGAGCTTAGTGTCTCTTTTCCAGATTCAACCTTAGGGCGCCCGACATCATCAGTACCATGAATGATTTGGCGTTGGAGGTTTGAATAATCCACCACATCAAAGTCCACGATACCAATCTTACCAATCCCAGCTGCAGCCAGATACATTGAGATTGGTGAGCCTAACCCGCCGGTGCCTACACATAAGACCTTTGTAGCCTTGAGTTTCTTCTGTCCGGACATCCCTACTTCAGGCAAAATCAGGTGTCTCGAATAACGGCTAATTTCCTCGTTACTTAATTCTACTGTCATTGATTCAATAAAAACATAGACAGCTCCGCTGTCGTCCTGAAAGAATCCGCCTAAAGTGAGAGGCAAAGTCAATCCGAAAACTACTGCCGGCGTGTTACGGCGCGCCTCATCACTACGCCCAAAACTTGCTATTGTATTAGGCAGTGGCTTTAAACCTGTTTCAGATGCTCTCGATCTCTCACAGGCGGTGCCTTTCAGTAAACTGGCTGGATTTCATAAACCCAGCGTCAAAGGGCATACAGGAAAAGCCTTGATCGGCCGATTAGGTGGTCGCGAAACCATAATTCTTCAAGGTAGATCTCATTATTATGAAGGGTTAAAAATGAGTGAAGTCACCTTTCCGATCCGGGTACTTGCCGCTTATGGAATAGAGTCACTGTTGCTTACCAATGCTGCGGGAGGAATCAACAGCAAATATCAACCTGGCGAATTGATGCTTTTTAGTGATCACATTAATTTTATGGGAGAAAACCCACTCAGAGGCACCGCCCAAAGTGATAACTCCCAGTTTCCAGACATGACACAAGTTTATGACCCAGCCCTCAACAAAATTATCAAATCTGCCGCACGCCGCTCAAAGATCAAATTACACTCAGGCGTTTATTGTGCTGTTAGTGGCCCTAGTTACGAAACACCCGCTGAAATTCGTGCTTTCAAGAAACTTGGAGCAGATGCCGTAGGGATGAGCACTGTCCCCGAAGCCATCGTTGCCAACCAATACAATCTGCGAGTTGCCGCTATTTCCTGTATCACCAACCGTGCAGCAGGATTGAGCAACTCGAAATTAACCCATGAAGAAGTTTTAAAAATAGGCAAATCCTCTTCACGGACAGCCACCAACCTCCTAATTGAATTTTCCCAAAATTATGAATGAAAATATAGCAATCATCACTGAAGCCATTAACGCCAGAGGAAATGCACAAGCTCCCTATTCCAAATTCAGAGTTGGGGCAGCTCTCTTAACAATTGAAGGTAAGATTATTTGTGGAGCCAATGTGGAAAGCGCAAGCTACGGACTCAGTTGCTGTGCAGAGCGTATCGCTATATTCAAAGCACTAACTGAAGGGTACACAAATTTTTCAGCTTTGGCTGTCGCATCTCCTGGCGGCGCTGCTCCCTGTGGCGCCTGCCGGCAAATTATTGCGGAATACGCTCCCAAAGCGGATATATTATTGGTTGATACCGAAAACCCTAACTCAATCCATAAGACCACTATTTCAACTCTTTTACCGTTGCAATTTACAGCCAATAATCTGCCTTCTAATTGACACTATTAGTAATACTGATTAAGTGGACGCATGCAGATTGAGAGCCTGAAAGTGTTCTGTGACCTCGCCGAAACCAGTAGTTTTACAAAAGCAGCTGAAATTAACGCCGTAACACAGTCAGCTGTTAGCCAACAAATATCCACTTTGGAAAATAGACTGGGCGCAACTTTCATAGAAAGGAGCAAAAAGAAATTCTCGCTTACCAAAGAAGGGGAAGCCCTTTACAAGTACAGTAAACAGATTGTCCAAACATACGACGAGCTTTATCACAAAATTCAAGAAATTCAAAATATAGTCACCGGAAATATCAAGGTGGTGACCATATACAGTATTGGACTTCACGAACTCCCTCCTTACCTAAAAAAATATCTAAAAAAACACCCCACGGTGAATATATCGGTAGAATACCGAAGAGCGACCAAACTATATGAGGACATTCTCACTGGAATAGCTGACATCGGCTTAGTTGCCTACCCTCAAAAAGATTCGCGGCTGCAAATTACACCACTTGACGAGGATATGCTTGTCTTGATTTGCCACCCTCAGCACCCTATTGCCCAAAATTCTTCGGTAAAACTTTCAGAAATAGCTAATAACAAATTTATTGCATTTGAGCCTGATATCCCGACTAGACGAGCTATAGATAAAATCTTACGCGATCGCAATGTAGAGGCCGATCATGTAATGGAATTTGACAACATTGAAACGGTTAAGCGCGCGGTAGAAATAGATGCGGGAATCTCCATTGTGCCGCGAAGCCCCGTTACGGAGGAAGTTGAAAAGAAGACGATTGCCATGGTGGAGATTGAGGACGAAAAATTTTATCGACCTATCGCCGCTGTTCATAAAAAGACAAAAGTATTATCTCCAGCGATGAAGGAATTTTTAATAATGTTAAAATCGAGTTAAGCGCACTTTAAATTTTTTGGATTCAGAGGCTTTAAATCATTAGGCAGAAATAAACCATCTTTTCTGATTAGCTCTCCATCAAACCAAACCTCTCCCCCTCCCCATTCTTTGCGCTGAATCAGCACCATATCCCAATGAACCGCAGATCGATTTCCATTGTCGCATTCCTCATATGCCTGGCCAGGGGTGAAATGCAGTGATCCTCCAATTTTCTCATCAAACAAAATATCACACATAGGGTTCATCACAAACGGATTAACCCCCAAAGAAAATTCACCAATGTACCGTGCCCCTGTATCTGTATTAAGAATTTCATTCAAACGTTTTGTGTTATTACTAGTAGCCTCTACCACTTTCCCATTATTCAACACCAATTTTACATTCTCAAACTTGGTGCCGGCATACAGTGTTGGTGTATTGAACTGAATAGTGCCATTACACGAGCTCTTAACTGGGCAAGAAAAAACCTCTCCATCAGGAATATTCCGATCACCTGCACAAGCTATGGCTGGCATACCTTTAATACTGAAGGTCAGGTCCGTTCCCGGCCCACATAAGCGAACTTCTTTGGCCCTTGTCATCCGCCTAGCCAAGGGCTTCATAGCTTTGGCCATTCGCCCATAATTGAATGTGCAAACATCAAAATAAAAATCTTCGAAAGCTTCGGTGCTCATATTTGCTGCCTGAGCCATGCTTGGGGTAGGCCAACGAAGAACAACCCAGCGTGTCTTGTTAACACGGTAATTTTGCACCGGCCGCATAAATTTGGAATATGCCTGCATCACCTTGGGCGGCACATCACTTAGCTCACTGGTATTTTCCGCACCACGGATGGCAATATAAGCGTGAACTTTTTTCATACGATACAGCTCCACATCCTTGGTCAGTTTGGAATGTTCCTCATTTGTCCCTTTTATCAATTCCCTGACTACTCTGGGCTGACGCACTTCAACAATTGGATTTGCGCCCAATGAACGAGCAGCACGAACTAGCGCAACCGTCATACGGTCCGGAATATCCGCCACATCAATAAATACATTTTCCCCGTTTTTTAGGGCACAGGAATACCCTACCAGTAGTTTCGCTAATTTGTTGTATCGTGGATCATTCATAAAACCTGACTCAAGGTTAGACGCGAGCTTTTCATTGTCGAGCCTTCTCCTTTTTCCTCAAAGACTTATCTCGTCGGCCTATTTCGGCGCGCAACAAGGCTTCGGCCTGCCACCCATTTGCCTGAGCCTTCTGAACAAGGCGATACAACTCTTCCCCAAGCTGTTTTTTACTTTTGCTATTACTCTTTCGCCCTTTTGGCAATAGGCCCCGTTTACGTCCTTTTTTTACAAACTCATGCGCGCGCATCAAAGCGGGAAGGTGTCGTGGAATACCATCGAAAACAGACTTTCTTTCGTTGGGTTTGCCGATTTTTTCCTTAAGCTTTATCGCTTCCCATTGATTCCATACCCCATCTACGTCCTTTACGACTACATCACCAAAAACATGCGGATGCCTTCGAATAAGCTTATCAGTAATAGTTTTTACAATTTGATCGAAATTAAACCCCCCCCGCTCTTCTGCCATCTGTGCGTGGAACACCACTTGCAAAAGTAGATCCCCAAGCTCTTCGAGCATCTCCTCATCATTGCCTGACTCAATGGCATCAACCAATTCATAAACTTCTTCAACAGAGTTAAGCTTTATACTTTCGTGATCCTGTTCGCGATCCCATGGGCAACCATCAGGCCCTCGCAGGCGTGCCATAACCATACGAAGTTCCTCGATCGGCTGTTGCTTTATCTTCTTAGCCATTAAAGCACCACTAAATCATCCCGATGAACAACCACCTTGCCGGGATTATCATCTATTTCTTTCCATGAGACCTTAGTCACACCTTGAGCGAAATCGGTTCCCTGATGGTCTCGAATCTTAACCACATCCCCTATTTCAAATTTCCCTTCGCATTTAATAATTCCAGGCAGCAAAAGACTCATCCCATGGTCGCGCAATGCTGCCTTGGCTCCATCATCAACAATTAAAACCCCTTGGGGATGATGGAAAAAAGCAATCCAGCGCTTGCGCCCTTTAAGCTTCGATTCTGATGGAAGAAAAAATGTCCCAAGAAGATCAGCTGATAATATTTTCCCCAAAACACCCCGCTGCATCCCATTTCCGATCAGCATAGGAATTCCTGCGCGCATCACAATCTTAGCAGCTTTAAGTTTACTCACCATGCCACCAATACTGGTTTCGCTATCGGTGCCGCGG
>CACDBG010000044.1 GCA_902551155.1 uncultured Verrucomicrobiota bacterium
CAGAGTAAGATTAGCCCAGACTTCTGGCTTCACTTTAATCGGTGCAGTTTCAGTAGGGGTAAACATTCCTTTCAGTTTAAGTTCAATCTTGAAAGGAGCCGCCTTCACTTTATGGGTTCCGCTCTTTTTCTCGGTGGCGTTGGAATCAGCCGCCTGCAGAGCAAAAGGCAACAGTAACGAACCTAGGAATAAAATGTTACGCTTCATGGAGGGGCAATGTCCTAATGGGAAGAGTTGAAGCAGTTGAAAAAGATGTATGATGCCGATGATATTACTGAGGAGACTGAGGAGATTATCCTCCAGCGTGCTCAGCATTCAGTGGATCGTTCGATTCATTTTCTAAATCGTACTCGTAACAGTACCGAGAAAACTCTTGAGTTTACTCTCCCTCGTGAAGAGGAGGATATCACCTTGAATCTGGATCGGGCTAAGTTAAGCACAAAGAAGGCAGCTGCCACACACGATGAAAATTTGGCCAAGTTAAAAGTGGGCTTACAAAAGCAGAAACGTAGCTTGGAGCAGGCTGGGAAGAATCTGGCCAAACTCAAGCAGGATTCAGCGTTGCTTGATGTGCGTTCTCCGCTTGATGGGGTTCTTTATCATGGCGCCTTTTTGGAGGGAACATGGATGGGGCGCAAAGGAGTTCAGGGTAAGCTTAAAAAAGGCGGAAAATTGTTGTCGGGTGAAGTAGTCATGACTGTTGTGAGTCTTAAAGATTTGGCTCTTCGCGCTTCCCTCACTGAAGCGGATTTTCGCAAGGTCGCTCCTAAGATGAAAGGTTGGGCTACGCCAACTGCCGAGCCGGGTCAACGTGTGGCCATTGAAGTGAAAACTGTCTCAACCCTGCCTACCTCTCCTGGGCAATACACTGTGACTTTCGCAGTAACTCAAGGAGACAAAACCTATCTTCATCCGGGTATGAGTTGTTCGATTCATTTACCAGTGTTGGACAAACCCAAGGCCATCACAGTGCCGACCAAGGCTTTGAGCACAAATAGTAAAGGGCAGATTGTTTTGCGGTTGAAGGCTGAAGGGAAGGGTAGTGGGCGTTTGGTTAGAGTTAAGACCGGCACATCACATGGTGGGAAAACCGAAATCCTGAAGGGAGTGGGTGAAGGCGATGAAGTTATCTTGCCTTAGTTTGCTGGTTTCTTTTGGGCTTTTGGCGGCTGATAAGTCGGTCAAGGTCCCGAAATTGCCGGACGTGGTACCACCAGGTGATGCGGTTGTGGGTAAATCGATAGACCGTGGGATTTATTTTCTTATAGGCAACCAGAATAAGGATGGCTCATGGGGTAGCCCGCGCAATACTAAGGGGCTTAATATCTATGCTCCTACCTTTCAGAGCCATTACGCTTTTCGTTTGGCGGTTACTGCGTTAAGCACTTCAGCATTGATTGAAGCTGGAGGAGATACTCCACAGACCCGGGCAGCGTTAAAGGACTCTGAAGCCTATCTTTTGGAGCACTTACCCAAGTTGCGCCGAGCGTCTGCTGATGCGATGTACAACGTGTGGGCACATGGTTATGGGTTGCAGGCACTAATCAGGATGCGTTCTCGCGCAAAGGCAGCGAATGATGCGCCGAGAGTTAAACGCATTGAAGAAGTAATTCAGATCCAGTTTGATCGGCTCAACCGTTATGAGTCGGTTGATGGGGGTTGGGGCTATTATGATTTCAGGGTTGGGACACAAAAACCGGCCAGTAGTTCTATCTCTTTTGTTAACGGGACGGTGCTGGTTGCTTTTCACGAAGCAAAGATGGCTGGTATTGAGCCACCTCCGCATTTGGTGAAACGCGCTCTGGCAGCATTGAAACGGCAACACTTACCTGATGGCAGTTTTCTATATGGCGAATACCTTAAAAATTCGCCGCGTCGGGGAATTAACCGGCCAGCTGGCAGCCTTGGTCGCACTCAAGTAGGAAATCTGGCTATGCGCCTATGGGGGGATAAAAGGATTACTGATCAGGTTATCGTTGATTGGCTTGACCGATTGTTTGCTCGTAATGAGTGGTTGGGTATAGGGCGAAAAAGACCCATTCCCCATGAAGCATGGTTTCAGATTGCTGGATACTTTTATTATTATGGTCATTATTACGCTGGATTATTGATGGACCATGTACCTCAAAAGGATCGAGCGCGGTTGCAGGATCACATGGCGACAACCATAATGAAGTTACAGGAAAAGGAGGGTGATTGGTGGGATTACCCGCTTTATGACTACCATCGGCAATATGGAACGGCTATGGCTGTTATGATACTTCAGAAATGTTTGAGAAAGCCGCGGGTTAAGGAATGATTTGACTGTGAGGTGGCTTGCAGTCCTCCGGTGCCTTCGGTAGCATTTTTAAATGATTCGTTGGTTTATATCTCTCTCTGTAATGGTGTTGTTTTCCGGTTGTGTGGTTAATTCTCGCATTGTCAAGGATCCCAATGATCGCAAGGTTATTTTGAATGAATGGTTTAAGGAGCTTGATCAAGTTAACATTCCTTTACATGACAAATTATTAGAGGCGCTTTTTATTAGTAGGCAAACCGGTGGGGAAGTTTTTGTCTTGAGGATTATGTCTGAAAGAAGTGATCAAGATACTCCATTAAAGCGTTACAGGATTTCAACTAAGCGTGGTGGAGCGGATAATGTGGTGGGGGTAAATTACGCGACGGGTGAATTTCGACTGGATCACTACCTAGCTGCAGACGGTCCTACTCTCGACGAGGTAAGGCAGCATCTGCAGAATCGATCTCGAATACGAGAGCTGAAAAAAGACCTGGGGATTTTTGGGGTCCAGTAAAAATTGGTAGGCGAGAGAGGACTCGAACCTCCACCCCTTGCGAGACCGGAACCTAAATCCGGCGCGTCTACCAATTCCGCCACTCGCCCGTAGGTGTATTCTTCTCCAAACTGAGCCATTGGTCAATGGGGCTTTTTCATTGTCAACTGTTTGCTCGATGTGAAGACTGCGCATCGCATGCGATTTTTAATGCTCAATTGGCGTGATCCGCATAATCCACTAGCTGGTGGAGCAGAGCGTGTAACGCATGCATATATGAGGGGCTTAGTGGATCGTGGGCACGAGGTGACGTGGTTTGCAAATGCCTTTGACGGTTGCGTCCCAGAAGAAATCATTGATGGAATTCGCGTGTTGCGATCAGGCGGTAAATTCACCTCGTGGATGGATGCACGAAAATGGCACTCACACGAAAAGCCATTTGATTTGGTTATTGATCAGCACCATGGCATTCCCTGGTATGCGCCGGTATGGTGCTCTGACAGGTGTGTGGCTTACATTCATGAAGTACTTGGGCCGATCTGGGATGCTTTTTATTCTTGGCCATTGAATATGATCGGTAAGTGGCAGGAAAGGCTGACAATCAGGCAATATCAAGAGGTTAGATTTTGGACCGCCAGCAGTTTTACTCGGAGTTTGCTTGAAGAACAGGGAGTGCAGGCAGTTACGCAAATACCTTATGGCGTAGATACTCGCGCCTTGAAAGATTTACCGGAGAAGGAATTGGACGAACCGCTTAAGTTGATTACCGTTTCTCGTTTGGCACCCAATAAACAGATTGATCATGCAATTTATGCACTAAAAATATTACAAGAGGAGCATGACTTAGAGGGGTGTCTTAAGATAGTAGGTAAAGGTCAAGAGAAAGGTGCGCTAAGTCAATTGGTGAAGGAATTAGGGTTGCAGGATTCGGTAACCTTTGTCGGTGCGCTTTCTGAGAGTGAAAAGGAAGAGGCGCTTCAGCAGGCTCACTTTCTCCTTCACACTTCAGTACGTGAAGGGTGGGGTCTCAATGTTGTGGAGGCTAATGCAATGGGAACTCCAGCAATCGTTTATCCATCTCCGGGGTTGGTGGAGTCTACCACCCATAGAGAAACTGGTTTGGTGACTGATGATGGTTCTCCTTCAGATTTAGCTACAACAATTGCTGGAGTGCAAAGTCATGATGGAGCTTATCAAGATTGGCGTAAAACTGCTCGTGATCGGGCTCATGGATTCCATTGGGACAAAGTGCTTCCCGACGCGTGTGATCAACTGGAACGATGGGCTTCGGAGGAACGCTGAATTTCTAGCGCACTGTTCCATGCCAAGAATTCGCGAGCTATCGGTAGGTGCATTAGAAAGGCAAGCTCATTATAGTATCGTGGAGCCATGCGTCGAATTGCAAGGCCCTCCTGTTTGTGGATTGTTCTGAGCACTTCGCCAATGTACGTCTTGAATAGATTCTTGCCGACTGTATGAATGGGGCCTTGCCGCTTTCCAAGATAGTGCCAAGGGGAGAATTCGTGTCCTCCCCATGGTGAGAGCCAGTTGGTCCAGCTGAGATAAAAGATCCCTTTTGGTTTCAATAGTTTGGATAGATTTTGGAGTAGTTGCTCCGGCTTGGAAAGATGTTCCAAAACGTTGGAACACATCACTAGATCAAACTGCCCATAGTTATCTAAATCGGATGCATTTAGGTCGATATAATGGAAAGAGGTGTCTTTTAGTTCTTCTAGGCGTAAATCCTCAAAATCTGCAAAGGTAACGTCTGCGCCTGTTTCAGCACAAATTTTACCGGGATAACCATGCCCGCAACCAAGGTCTAACACTCGAGTATTCGGCCCAATTATGGTGTCCCCATGGTTTAACCAAAGAATGGCATCGCGGGCTTGTAGCTCGAAAAATTCGTGTGCGTTTTTTTCGTAATCCAAATGCAGTCGGATGAGTTGAGGCAGGATCATGAAGTCGCCGACTCAGTTTTGGCAACGGTTCTTGGCAAGTCAATGGTGTGTTGTCCAGCAACATAGACTTGTCGATCTGCGGTCGCTTTGTTTGGTTTGAGGGGCATGGGAGCCAATGGCCATTTGTATAGCGGGTTTTTCGGTCGTCTACGGTGGTTTGCCAAACGTTTTGGCTGGGCCGAGGTTTTTCTGCTGCCTATGCGTATCATAGCTTCCCGGCTGGTGGTTCCGTTTTTAAGCGAAAGGCATTTTGAGTTTCGAGGTGGGCTTTTGCCGTGTTTCTACTCACATTACAATATCACCTGGTGCAACGAACGCGCTGTGGAAATCCCCCTTGCTCGTTGGTATCTTGAGCAATCTAAGGGCCGGGTGCTTGAGATCGGCCATGTTCTGGGTCATTATGATAACTGCTCTCATTTGGTTTTGGACAAATTTGAATCGGCCCAAGGTGTGGTTAATGAGGATATAACCCGGTGGGAAACGAATGAACGTTTCGGGTTGATCCTGTCTGTTTCCACTTTTGAACATATTGGGTTTGATGATGATGTAGGTGAAGGATCCAGTGCAAAAATTTTGGCGGCCATAGCTGCCTGTAGAATAATTCTAGAGCCGCAAGGTCGATTAGTAGTAACGCTTCCTCTTGGGTACAATCCGGATTTAGATCATTTGATTGAAACCGAAAAATTGGGTTATGATCGAGGTTGGTTTTTGCTGCGTTATGGTCCTAGGCAGTGGAAAGAGGTATCCAAATCCAAGGCCATTGGCACTCAATTTGGCAGGCCTTATCCATTTGCAAACGCAATTCTCGTTGCCGAATTTGATGCGCCTAAATGATGCGAATTTTACTCATTCACAATACATTGAATGACAGTGTCTCAATTTCCGGAGTGTTACGGGAATATGTAAACATAGCTCAAGTGTGGGTTGAGGAAGGCCACACGGTTGATTTTCTTTGTGGACGGGTAGCGCACAAACAGTTGACTGAACTCGCGCCCATGTGTGGGCTCTTAAGCAGTGATGATTATTTTGATGCTACTGTTAATTTAAATCAATCTTGGCGCCATTTTCCGGCATATGTTTGGCGTTGTTTATCAGCACTAAGATGGCCTAAGGATAGATACGATATTGTGTATGCTACATGTCCTTTCGTTGTGGAAACTTTTTGTGCACGTTCAATTGCAAAACGTTTAAATGTTCCCTGGGTGGTCAAGATACAACATGTGTTAAGTGCCCAAACTGATCGTGCAGGGTTCGTTAATCGTTTGATGATCTGGGGGGAGAAGAAAAGTACGCGTTGGGCAAATCAGGAAGCGGGAAAAATTTTCTGCCTGAGTCCAACCGTTGCCCAGGATTACGGGGTTTTGGAAAATCAGCTTGGGTTGCCAGTTAGCAAAACTGAAACAATTGGTTCAAGTGTTGACCTAGATCAGTTCAAGCCGATGAAAGAGACACAAAAAAAACATGATGTTGTTATCCTCGGGCGGATTCATAAGCTTAAAGGCGTTTTTGATTTACCCAGCATATGGGCTTCAGTAAAAGCTGCTCGAACTAATGCTACTTTGAAGGTTATTGGAGAAGGGCCGCACCGTGCAGAGGTAATGGCAGAATTTTCCAGACGTAATCTTACTGATGGGGTAGAATTTACGGGGGCCATTTCTGAGCAAGAAAAGAACCGGTTCGTTTCCGAGGCTCGTGTCGGTTTGAGCTTATCCAGCGAAGAAGGCTGGGGATTGGCGGTCAACGAGTATCTCGCCAGTGCCTTACCCGTCGTAGCTTATGATCTTCCAGTGTTTCGGGAAATTTTTCCGTCCATATTACGGTCTATTCCACAGGGTGATAAGAAGGCGGCAGCCAATGCACTCCTTGAATTATTGGCAAATCCGGATGCCCGAGAAGAGCAGGGGCTAAAAGGCCTAGAATTTGTTAGGCGCTATGATTACCGTAAAATGGCTCGCGAGGAGCTTCAGCATTTACTGATGTTGTGCAACGGTTAGCGTTGCCTCAAGCATGCTCCTAGAGCTAATTTCACCTCATGCGGGAGTCAGTTGAATGAGTGTTTTCAAATTTTTTAGTGAAATTCCCCGGAAAGTTTAACAGAGATGTTCGGTAAATATTATACTGGAAAAAAAGTATTGATTACCGGGCATACTGGTTTCAAAGGGGCTTGGCTCAGCCTTTGGTTGTGTGACTTGGGAGCTAATGTTTATGGGTTCTCTCTGCCCCCGGATACTACGCCTAATCTTCATGAGGTCCTTATATCAGGCACTTTTTCTGATGAAACATTGGGTGATATAGGCGACTATAGTTCGGTAGATCGAGTTGTTTCTGAGGTCCGCCCAGACATCGTTTTTCACCTCGCTGCCCAGCCAATTGTTCGCCGCTCATACGTATTACCATTAGAAACTACGACTACAAATATACTCGGGACAGCTCATGTGCTTGAGGCATTGCGTCAGAATTCAATCGATTGTCCGGTGGTGGTTGTTACTACTGATAAGTGTTATGAAAATAATGGCACCGCTCGCGCATTTTCTGAGGATGATCCATTGGGGGGGCATGATATATACTCTGCTAGTAAAGCCGCTGCAGAGATCATGTCCCAGAGTTGGCGAAGATCCTTTGGGGGGCGTATTGCTACGGTTCGTGCTGGAAATGTAATTGGTGGTGGTGATTACAGTGAGGATAGAATTGTTCCCGATTGCGTTCGTATGCTCCTTGCTGGTGACCCTATTTCGGTGCGTAATCCGAAGGCTACCCGCCCGTGGCAGCATGTGTTGGACTGTCTCTCCGGATATCTCTGGCTCGGGGTACGGCTGGCAGAGGATGCGACTTTTGCTGAGGCATTTAATTTTGGGCCAGAAACCGAAGCACAGCGGCCTGTATCTGAGCTAGTGGAGTCATTTCTCCGATATTGGCCCGGCGAATGGAAAGATATTTCTGATTCTGATGCTCCGCATGAGGCTGCCACGCTTTCCTTGGCTATTGGAAAAGCCGCTCAACAACTTGAATGGAGGCCTGTATGGAATTTTGACGTAGCGGTGGAACGCGCGGCACGGTGGTACCATCAACGTCATGTGGTTAATGCTGAAGATCCACACGGTCTTTGCCTTGCTCAACTGGAAACTTATGCTGCTGACGCTTTGGAGCAGTCACTTGTGTGGGCTCGGTAAAATGTTGAAGGGATTCCAATGTCGTTCGTGTCAATCAACTAATGGTCAACTGGTGCTTGACCTGGGTGAACAGCCTTTGGCGAACAATTTCTTGGAATTAAGTAATCTTGGCCAATCCGAGCCACGTTTCCCTCTTCGTCTAGCAGTTTGTACTGAGTGTTGGTTGATTCAGATTATCGACTTAGTTCCACCGGTTGAGTTGTTTAGCGATTACGTATATTTTTCGTCATATTCAAGCGCCTGGGTAAAGCACGCGGCAAAATGTGCCGAACGTTATCAAAAAGAGTTTAAACCGAATCATGTGATAGAAATTGCCAGTAACGATGGATATTTTTTACGTCATTTTGCTGAGGCTAATATTTCTCATCTCGGTATTGAGCCGGCAGAAAATATTGCTGTTGTGGCTCGCCAGCGCGGGGTTAAAACACGTGTGGATTTTTTTTCGGAATCCTTGGCTGGGGAATTAGCCTTGGACCAGTGCGCTGATCTAATTATTGCAAATAATGTTTTTGCTCACATCCCGGATATAAAAGGGTTTGTCTCAGGGCTGAAGGTTTTATTGTCCCCTGCGGGGAGGGCCATACTTGAATTTCCTCATGCAGTGGAAATGATAACTCGAGGCGAGTTTGATACAGTTTATCATGAGCATGTTTATTATTTTACCCTTACTGCATTGGAGCCTTTTTTTGCGAGGCACGAAATGTGTATTACTCGTGTGGAGCGAACACCATTACACGGAGGATCGTTAAGGATCTTTGTGCAACATACCACACGTGAACCTGACGAAACTGTGGCTGAAGTGCTTGAGGAAGAAAAGCGACTCGGCGTGACTTCTTTGGGTTTTTACGGTGCTATTGCATCTCGAGCCAAAGCTATTAAAGAAGAGTTGCAATTCCGCTTGCATGAGTACCAAGCCAAAGGACAACGCATAGCGGCCTATGGAGCCGCGGCCAAAGGTAGTGTGCTTTTGAATTATTGTGATTTTACACCGGATGATGTGGAGTTTGTGGTCGATCGGAGTCCCCATAAACAAGGTAAGTTTATGCCCGGCACTCACTTGCCGGTGTTGGCGGTAGAGGAGCTTTTAAAACGTGCGCCGGAAGTTACTTTATTATTGGCTTGGAATTTTGCTGATGAAATTCTCTGCCAGCAGTCGGCGTATCGTGAGGCTGGTGGTCGATTTTTGATTCCCATTCCAGAAATCAGGTTGGTATAGATGAAATTTTTTACGTGAATATTATGTTGCGAGATCCGGTGAAGACAGATTTCGAAGTGCTAGCAGCTCTTCGGAATGATTCATCGGTTCAGCGGCAGTTAATGATAGAATCCAAGCAATACAATACTGATCAAGTTCGAGCGTGGATTCGAAGACGCACAGGAGATTCAAAGGGTATGTTCTTTACCATCGAATCTAATGGGCCGTGTGGTTTTGTGCAATTAACGCAGATTGATCTCAAAACTGGGTCAGGAGATTTGGGGATTTGTGTTATCAATAGCGCGCGTGGCAAGGGCATAGCTGAAATAGCAATGAGACACCTAGAGAAACGCGCGCTCAAAAAATATCGTTGCAAAAAATTTACCCTGAGAGTTTTAAGAATAAATCATAGAGCAATTTCGTTTTATAAAAAACTGAAATATAAGATCATTGAAATTAAACGGAGACATCACTTTGATGGTTCGCGCTGGCGAGATGTGGTTTTCATGGAGAAACGGTTAAGATGAAGACAGTTGTTATCTCCCAGCCGATGTATTTTCCGTGGATAGGAATGCTGGAGCAAATGGCCCTTGCTGATGTGTTCGTGTTTTTAGATGATGTGCAGTTCTCCAAAGGTGGGTTTTTTAATCGGGTACAAATAAAAACTCCCCAGGGTATTCGTTGGCTGACAGTTCCCTTGGCAGAGAAAAAACTTGGGCAAAGTCTGGATAAAATGTATCCCGCTGACCACGATTGGCAACGTAAGCACCTTGCCTCTTTGCAGCATGCTTATGGGGCTGCACCTCATATCGGTGAGTTGATTACACTTGTAGAGGTCGTTCTCAAAAAAAATAATGATACTTTGGCAGGCTTAAGTGCAGCAAGCATGGAGGCAATGGCCGAATTTTTTGAGGTATTACCTGAAATGATCCTGTGCTCATCTGAGATTTCGGTGGAAGGAAGAGGTAGTGATCGAGTCTTGGCAATTTGCCAATCATTGGGTGCTACACGTTATGTTACAGGTCATGGAGGGGTTGATTACTTAGACCATGAGTTATTCAATGAGTCCGGTATTGCCGTGGAATATATGGATTATGAAAAACGCAAGTATTCGCAATTGCATGATGAATTTACACCATTCGTTAGTGCGCTCGACTTACTGGCTAATTGCGGGCAAGCAGGACGGGCTGTGATTGCTCCGCGGACGGTTTGCTGGAAGGATTTTACAAATGAGTGAGATAGCTCGTTTCTTTGCTGAAGTGCAAGACAATGTCAAGGGGTTGCATGCAGATCCTAAAGTCCGGCAAGCTACTTTGGATTGGGTTGCCGCTATTGCGCCACACAAATATTCTTATAACTTCACTTGGCTGGGGCGGCCGGTCATTCAGTTTCCACAGGATCTTGCTGCTATTCAGGAGATCATATGGGAAACCAAACCGGATATTATAATCGAGACGGGAATCGCTCACGGAGGATCTCTGATTTTTTATGCTTCGATTCAGCAACTGCTTTCAGGTAATGGCCGGGTTCTTGGTATTGATATTGATATACGTGAACACAATCGCGCAGAGATTGAGTCTCATCCAATGTTTGGCCGGATAGATATGATTGAAGGTTCATCTATTGATGAGTCCATAGCTGCGCAAGTTTTCGCGGCAGCTAGCTCAGCAGACCGTGTAATGGTGGTGTTGGACTCTAATCATACTCATGAGCATGTTTTGCGGGAGTTGGAGCTATATGCTCCACTAGTAACTAAGGGCTGTTATTTAGTGGTTTGTGACACGCTTATCGAAACGATGCCCGAAGGTTCATTTCCAGATCGTTCTTGGGGTAAGGGGAATAATCCCGCGACGGCAGTGTCAGCATTTTTGGCGAGTACGGATCGATTTGAGGTTGCTACTGAAATTGATGCCAAGCTGCAAATCAGTGTTGCACCAGGTGGATATTTAAAATGCGTGGTTGATTAATGAGTGAGCGTATTCCTATTGCCGGTCCAAGTATCACGGAGCTTGAGATTGAATATGCCTCTGACGCGGCGGCTAACGGTTGGTATGATCGAGCAAGTGAGTACCCACGTAGGTTCGAGTCTGCTTTCGCTGAGTTTATCGGGGTGCAGCATGCAGTGAGCTTGCCTTCTTGTACTTCAGGATTACATTTAGCATTAGCTGCTTTGGACATTGGGCCTGGTGATGAGGTAATTGTGCCAGATCTCACTTGGATCGCCAGTGCGGCTCCGATTCAATATGTTGGGGCTAAACCTATCTTTGCTGATGTGGATGAGCGCACCTGGTGTTTATGTGTAGACAGTGTGCGGGCCTGTATTACAGAAAATACAAAGGCAATTTTGGCGGTGGACTTGTATGGAGGCATGCCCGATTACGGTATGCTATCAGCGGTTTCTGATGAATACGGACTGAATCTTATCGAGGATGCAGCAGAGGCGATTGGCAGCCAATATAATGGGGTTAAGGCGGGTGCATTGGGTGATGTGGCGGCTTTTAGCTTTCATGGTTCCAAGACTTTTTCCACTGGCGAAGGAGGTATGTTGGTGACGGATAACGATGCGTTGTATGCACGCGTAATGAAATTGCGTGACCACGGGCGTGATCCTGACGACGTTCATTTTTTGAATCGTGAGGTCGCTTTCAAATATAAAATGCCACCAGTCGCTGCAGCCATTGGATTAGGGCAGGTGGAGCGAGCTGATGAATTGATTAATCGAAAGAGGGAGATTTTTGAGTGGTACCAAGAAGAGTTTGATGGAGTGGAAGGGATTACTCTAAATTATGAGCCGTTCAATGTTATAAATACCTATTGGATGGTGACAGCTTTGGTCGATCCGGTGCATGGTTTGAAGAAGGAAGAATTAATGGCTCAATTGGGTGGGGAAGGTATTGATAGTCGCCCGATGTTCCATCCTCTTAGTAGCCTGCCTGCATATGAAGAGCAAGCAGAGGCGGTTATTGCCCGGCAACGTAATAAAGTCAGTTATCGGCTGAGTCCCTGCGGAATTAATTTACCTTCGGCTTTGTGCTTGGATCGGTTGCAGGTGCAACGGGTTGCAAAGACGCTATGTTGTTTACTCGGTAAATGATGACTAGGCTTGTTACTGTTATTCCCGTCTATAACGGTGAGTCATTCCTGAAAGCTACGCTTGAATCAGTGGCAACACAAACACGCCAGCCTGATTGTGTGATTATTCAAGATAATTGCTCCACTGACGGTACCGCGGCGATCGCGCAGGATTTTGAAAAAAAGGGTTTCAAATGGCATTGTAATAAGAAACATGTTTCTTCAATTGAGAATTTCAATGCTGCTTTGCGCTTTTCCGAAGAGGCAGATGTATTGCATGTGCTCACCGCAGACGACTTGATTGTGCCGGATTTCTATGCGCGTCTTTTAGAACCGTTACTTTCGGTAAAGGGCCCTGCTCTGGTATACTCAGCCTACGAGGTGATTGGAGAGGATGGGGAGTTAGTGAAGGACAGCGATCTGAAAAACCCGTTTCCAATTGAGCCGGGCGGGTTGCCTAGGATTATTCCACATACTCGTTTCATCGCTTCTCAGTCTGACTTGCGCACCATCTGTTTGCCGGCAGTGTTGATGAAAACCAATCGTGAAGCGTTACCTGTGAAGTTTAGCTCCGATTATATCCAGTGTGCGGACGCGGTTTTCTACGCAGAGTTAGCGGGGTACTGTGAGCAGATTGTGGAAGTGCCTGCTGCATTATGCCGGTATCGGCGTCACGAGAACTCGACGACCTCCCGTAACAGGATGGAGCCAGCTGCATTGATTGAAGACGAGTGGAAAGCGATGCAGAAAGCATCTATGTTGTTAGGTAAAAAGGGTTTGTCAGCTTGGTTATGGAATTTTAGGCAACGTTGTCTACTGGCTGGGACGAGTCGAATAATGTTACGCGGGTCGAATCAATTAACAATAGCTTGCCAAGCTGAGGTGGTGCGATCTACTCGTGCGATTACGGGGGGAGTTGCTTGGTATTTGGGGAACTTGGCCGTTGCCCTCCGTGATTTTATACGGCATGGTTATGCCTGAGGAAGGTATGTCGAAACCCGACGCTCCCAGTTCATCTTGGAGGAAAGACGCGCTGATTACATTCG
>CACDBG010000045.1 GCA_902551155.1 uncultured Verrucomicrobiota bacterium
TCAACTGACCAGCTCTAAATATTTACTTGGATTACGCAATGGCGATGCATCTCATTTGAATTTGGTTTACGGGAAGGAGGGTGCGTTTAGGCAGCATATGATTTTCTCAATGGTTCCCAAGGTGCCGCACAGTGAGATTCGTACGATGGAGGATTTAACGGTGATGACTCTTACTAACGGTGCTCTGGCACTCGTTGAGTTTAATGATGCCCTTCCTCGGGCGGGTTTATATGCTAATTGGAGAAGCGGTTTATCAGATCAAGAGGTGCTAACTATCCTACCTCAGAAAACCTGGGACCCACGACGAGAAGTATTGATTGTAGACAAAATACCTGATCCGGAGAATGCCGATTCCAATGCAACTGTGATGGCAGCCAGTTATAATGATTATGACCCCAAACGAATTGTGTTATCGACCGAAGCCAAAACTTCAACAGTATTACTGCTCAATGACAAATATCATCCTGCCTGGAAGGTTGCCGTTGATGGTAAACCGGCAAAATTATTGCGTGCAAATTATTTGATGAGAGCAGTGTATTTGCCAGCAGGAAATCACCAGGTTGTGTTTAGCTTTGAACCCAGCGAGACTGGTGTTCACGTTAGTATGGCTGGTTTTGGGTTGGGGGCCTTGGCACTCGTGGTCTTAATGTTTTCCCGCCGCAAAGAATCTAAAGGCCTGTTGGATGATCCAGAAATTTCCAAGGAAGCGAATACTTCTTCGATAGATGAGCCGAAAGAGCCTTTACCCCAAAAGTCTCGGTTGCGTAGTGGCCGCCGTAAAAAACGTTGATTCCAAGTTCTTCAGCGAGAGCAGCTGTCCAATGAGGCCCCTCCCCGGTTATAAAGGTGTCTACCCCTTCTGCAGCGGCTTTTGTAAGGCTGCTCCCTGCGCCCCCGGTGACGATGCCAATTCTTTTACAAACTAGTGGGCCTCCGGGCAGGAGTATAGGCGCTGTTCCGATTATATTTTTTAACCGTTCTTGTAAAATTTTACGGTTCAAGCGAGCGTTTGTTTTTAGTCCGATAAATTGACCTCTTTCTTCGAAAAACGGTTTGGGCTTGGTTAATTTTAGTGCTCTGAATAAGCCGGCATTGTTGCCTAGGCGTGAGTGAATATCCAGAGGCAGATGAGAGCTATAAACCGCGAGGTTGTTGTCTATGAGTTCACCTATTAGATCTCGCTTCTTGCCAACCCAGGGTTGTTGGGGACTCCAAAATAGGCCGTGATGAACAATCAATAAATCGGCCTTCACGTCGATAGCCATCCGGATAGTTTTTAATGAGGCATCTACTGCAGCGGCAATACGACTGACTTGGCCGTTATTTTCCATCTGTAATCCATTTAGTGCTCCATCATAATCGGTAATGGTGTCAATCTTCAGAGTGCGATCGCAGTGCGTCACTATGTCCTTGAGCAGGGTCTTCGGCATGAAGAAAGAAGACCTATGAATGGCACTTTTTGCAATGACCGTCTTGCAAAACAGCGTTTCATTCCTATGATGCGCTCTCCTGTGAGTTCAGAGTCCGAAGACTGGAGTGTTGATGCTGCGCGAGATATGTACCATATCAATCGCTGGGGTGCTGGATATTTCGATATAAATTCTGTCGGTAATGTGGTGGCCAGACCGTTGCCGGGTAAAACTATTGAGGTTGAATTGACGGAGGTGATTCAAGCGGCAAAAAAGCGGAACTTGTACGGGCCTTTACTCATTCGATTTCAGGATATCTTGCGTCATCGAGTACAGTCCCTTTGCGCTGCTTTTGATAGTGCCATTGAACGTTTTAATTATGGTGGTACATATCGCGGTGTATTTCCTATCAAGGTCAATGAATTACGGGAAGTTGTAGAGGAAATTATGGATGCGGGTTCTGGGCACGGCTTTGGATTGGAAGTGGGTAGTAAGGCTGAGTTGTGCGCGGCGTTGGCCTTACAAAATCAACCTAATAGTCTTTTGATATGCAATGGCTACAAGGATGCTGATTTTATTCATACTGCACTTATGGGTAACCGGTTGGGCAAGCAAGTGATTCTGGTGATTGAGAAACTTGACGAACTGGATCACATAATGCGTGTGGCAAAAAAGGTGGATGTACGGCCACAGTTGGGGGTTCGGTTGCGTTTGTTGAGCCGGAGCACCGGAAAGTGGGCAGACAGTGGTGGTGAAGATGCGAAATTCGGTCTGAATACCGCACAGTTGATGGTGTTGCTGAAAGCTTTAAAAGACGAGGGATGGGAGGATTGTTTGAGGCTCTTGCATTCCCATATCGGATCACAGGTTCCAGATATTCTTACGGTACGAAAAGCGGTGCAGGAGGGTGCACGTTTTTACGCAAAGGTGAGAGAGCTGGGGTTTCCGGTAGAGTTTCTCGATGTAGGGGGAGGGTTGGCGGTGGATTATGATGGCAGTCGAGCGGCCTTTGAAAGTTCGGCCAATTATTCGTTGCGTGAATATACTGATGACATTGTGCAAACAATTGGAGAGGTGTGTAATGCCGAGTCGGTTCCCCATCCACATATCGTTAGTGAAAGCGGTCGGGCCATTGCTGCTCATCATAGTGTGCTGGTAGTGCAAGTTTTTGCGGCTAATACCAAGGCTCAGCTTACACGCTTTAAGTATGGTGACAGTGAGCATTCACTAGTCCAAGCTTTACTGAAAATTCGTCGAAATCTCAAAAAGTCGAGTAAACTTACTGCCTATCACGATGCACTTAATTGTAAGGAGGATGCGCACAATATGTTCACACTTGGTGTATTAGGGCTGGAGGCTAAAGCCAAAGTAGAGACTTTGTATTGGGAGATTTGTGATAAGGTGCTTGCTCACTTTCGAAATTCTGAAGCACATGTGCCAGAAGAAATTGGGATTCTTGAGGATCAAATGAGTGATCAATACGTGTGTAACTTTTCTGTTTTTCAAAGTTTGCTGGATCACTGGGCTATTGATCAATTATTTCCGATTATGCCCCTCCAGAGATTGGATGAAATTCCCACGCGAGAGGCAACTTTAGTGGATATAACCTGTGATTCAGACGGGACGGTTCGAAAGTTTATTGATTTAGAAGATGTTCGTGACACCTTGAAGTTGCACTCTCTCAAGAAGAAGGGCAAGAAGGCTCAACCGTATTATCTGGGATTCTTTTTGATGGGTGCCTATCAAGATGTGATGGGTGATCTTCACAATCTTTTTGGTCGAGTTAATGAAATGCATGTCTTTGTCGATTCTGACGAACCAGATGGATATTATATTGAAGAAACTGTTCGTGGAGACTCAGTTTGTGACAGCCTTTCGACAATGCAATACGATCGACGTGAGCTTACCCGACAGATGAAACGTCAGATTGATGCGGCTATTAAGGCCGGACTCGTGCAATCTTCAGCTGGCATGCAAATGCTAAATGATTATGAACGTAGGCTGGACGATTACACCTATCTATCGTTCTAATGACTTATGACTGAAACGGCTCCGCTGTCTCCGACTCTAATGCCTTCATTGCGCCAACTGGTGCGGGGATTAGAACTCTTATTCTGGGCGTTGCCGATTGCGTTACTGGTTTGCGTGCAGGAAATTCTGGCACCGGCGTGGGAATCATGGGGGATAATGCCACTCATACTTTCTACGGGAACACTCTGGTTCGGGATTTCAAGACTCAGGCAATTTCATCCGCAGGAACAAATATGGCAAAGCGCAGTAAGATTAACCGAAGTGCTCGCTCTGCTTATGGCAGGACTTGTCCCGTTCTTACACTGGATTCAGGCTTTGCCTGAGCTTTCTGCTTCGGGGTATTCGGCGGGGCAAAAACATATCATTTATTCCACCATAATTTTTTGTACGGCCAGTATTATGTTTGTGCTTAATTTAAACCATCTGCTGACTCGGTTGAGTGTAATTTTACCTGATCCTGTTTTAAGAGCAGATATTAAGCTTTTTGTAATGATCAACTTCATCCTTTTCTTCCCCATGCTAGCGGCTATGTGGTGTTGCCGACTTAGCAGTGAATTGTATTCGGTATTATATTACAAGGCACCTGGATTAGCAGAAAGTTTTGGTAACGCAGTGGGCTTGCAGGCGTTATTACAAGGGGTGGTTTTGTGGATTGCCATCCTAATTATTGCTACGACTATGACTATGATATGGAAGGCCAAGGAGTCGGTGCTAAACGGTGTGTTCAGTTTAGAGCCGGCTCTCTCGTCAGAGGATGAAGGTGAAGAAACGCGGATTATTCCGGTTTTGGAAACTGATACTGAAGGTGCTACTAATAAGCCGGTGGATCCGTCCTTGAACTAAATTCCGATTAGGTTGTACCAGTTGTCCCGCTGACGTGGCTCATATCCGATATCACTGATTAGCCGTTGCATGTCTGCGACATCCATGCAGTAAACGGTGCCGGCTTTGGAGACGACATTTTCCTCAATCATAATACTGCCCAAATCGTTGGCACCATGTTGCAGGGCAATTTGACCAACCTCACGACCTTGAGTTACCCAAGAGCTTTGAATGTTCTCAATATTATCGAGATAAATTCGGGAGAGCGCCTGCATCCGAAGGTATTCATGTGAGCCGACAGTAGGGGCCTTGAGCTTGGTGTTCTCTGCTTGAAATGTCCACGCAATGAAAGCGGTGAAACCTCCGGTTTCATCCTGCTGTACTCGTACCCGATCTAGATGTTCTATTCTTTCCTCAATGGTTTCGACGTGGCCAAACATCATTGTAGCGGTGGTCGCTAGCCCTTGCCGGTGGGCAATGGCCATGACTCTCAGCCAGTCACTGCTCATGGCTTTAAGTGGTGAAATCTTCTTGCGCACTCGATCCACCAGGATTTCTCCGCCGCCACCAGGAATGGAGCCCAGCCCAGCTTGATGAAAATCGCGAATGAGATCCTCCATCGGCTCATCGAACACCTCTTGGAAATGGACAAACTCACTGGGTGAAAAACCGTGCACATTTATTGTGGGGAATTTTTCGCGAATATGGGAAAGAAGGTCTAAGTACCATTGTTTATCTAGTTTTGGGTGATGCCCCCCCTGCATGAGGATTTGAGTGCCGCCCAGTGTAAGGGTTTCCTCAATTTTTTTGTCAATTTCTTCGTGTGAAATGACATAGGCATCGTTAGCTTTTTCAGAGCGCCAAAAGGCGCAAAATTTGCAATACACATTACACACGTTGGTGTAGTTGATGTTGCGATCTATGCTGAAGGTGATAATTTCGTTCCCGCGGCCTTCATAGGCTGAAGCTTTAGCCAGCTCGCGCCGCCTTTGCGCTATAGCTCCCAAAGTTTCCAGCGGGAGCGAGTAAAGCCGTAGGGCTTCGTCTTGTGTAATTCGATTCCCTTTCCATGTTTTCTGCAGGAGCTCATCTATGGAAGGATCATAGATCATTCGCTTGAGAAAGTACTTGGATTGAATCTGGTCTGCAAGTGAGACGAGCCTGCTTTGTTAAAAGATTATTTAACATATATCGGATCAAAAATTGGTTTGTTTGCATGAATCTTCAAGAATTCAATAAACTTATTGAGCCCGGCTTTTTCAAGTCCACCAAGATTATAGCGTATGTGGCCATTCAGGTAGGCTTTGCGGAAGCCAGCGTCATAATCAGTTCGCGTAGCAATGATGTTAGTAAGGTTTGCGATTCCATTTTTCTTGGCCGAGAGTAATTTATTTCGAAGAGCCTTATTATGTTGCTCGCGGCGTAGGGCCCAAACAGCGTACACAAAAGGCAGCTGGGTTAGTTCCTGCCAAGCTGATCCAAGATCCCAGATATTGTGTTCGTAAGGAGTACGCAGGAAATCAATGCCCGGGTTGCCGATTAAAAGTATGTTATCCAATTGGATTGCTTGTTCATAATCCGGCAATGGTTTAAAAATCGGTTTGATTCCGCGTTCGGCCAATAGTACCCGCAGTAGATTTACGCTGGTAAGGCTGGCGGTGTCACAATGTACAGTTTTAATTTCCTCTAATCGTTGTCGGTGCGCGAGGAAGACACTCTTTACTGGACCATCAGAGGCGACCGCAACCCCATCAAGGATGTCATAACCATCGTGGAAGAGGGCTTCAGTAATGCTGACTAGAGCCGTATCTAGTTCGCCGGCTCGCAACTTCTCGGCCAAGGCTGAGGGCACTACAAAGTCTGTTTGATTCTCAATTCCGTAAGTGAGTGGCACAGAATTGAGGTAGGGAACAGAGCCGATTTTCTTGGCAGTCGAGCTCATGCAGTGGCGAGATTATCTTCCAGTGTTGAGCCGGGAATGGAATCATCGGGAGCCTCAGGAGTTTCCCCAGTCCATTCCCGTACAGGTTCATAAAAGGTATTACGTTGTACGGGCACACGGCCCGCTTCACGAATAGCCTTTACTAGAGAAGCTTCAGTTGATCCTTTGGAAGAATCCGCCCCTGCCATGTTAAAAATGTGCTCTTCGACGATCGTGCCATGAAGGTCATCAGCCCCGTAGCTCAAGGCAACTTGAGCAAGCTTCATACCCAAGCCAACCCAGTAAGCGGTGATATGGTTAAAGTTATCTAGGAAAAGCCGACTGACAGCGATAGTGCGCAAGATATCGTTCCCCGTAGGTGGATGAGCGACGGGGATCGAGTTGTTCTCAGGTTGGTAGGGTAAGGGAATGAAACCTGTGAAGCCACCGGTTTCATCCTGCAAATCGCGTAGTTGTGTTAGGTGGTTGATGCGGTTTTCAAGAGTTTCGACATGACCAAAAAGCATCGTGCAGGTGCTGTGGCCGCCAAGCTGATGCCAAGTACGGTGGGCTTCTAGATATTCATCGGCCGTTTCCTTACCTTTGGCAATGGTATCACGGACATCTTGCTGAAAAATTTCTGCTCCTCCTCCAGTTAATGAATCTAAGCCTGCTTCCTTCAAAATGGCCAGAATTTCAGGCATTGTTTTTTTGCTTATGCGTGCAAGATGGTAAATTTCCACGGCAGTGAAACACTTTAATTTCAGTTCGGAATCCACGGCCTTAAGAGCTTTTAACATATCAGTATAATAGCTAATGGGCAGAGTTGGGTGAAGTCCGCCGACGATATGAAGCTCGGTGATTCCCAGTTTCAGGCTCTCTTTTGCTTTAGTGACAATTTCTTCAATTGAAAGTTCAAATCCATCATCATTTCTTTTTTTTCTTGAGAAACTGCAAAACTGACAAGAAAGAATACAGTAGTTTGAGTAATTGATGTAGCGGTTGACAATATAGCTGGCTTGATTTCCGACTTTTCGCTCACTTACCATTGTGGCAAGGCGACCGACTGCATTTAGGTCGGGGGTGCGGTAAAGATGCAAAGCATCCTTAGTGTTGAGGCGTTGGCCGGCTTCAACCTTCTCAGCAAGGTTTCGAAGTTCACTTTTTTGCAAAATGAAATCCATTACCATAGTCTCCACGAAATAAATTTGGGCACGATACTCACTTCAGTTACCACCATCGCAAGGAACACGAGACTAATAATGGCGTTCAGATTAAAGAAAGCTTTCTGTACCCAGTCCAAGCTGCGTTTACGGGCAATCCAGTGTTCTAGTCCAATACAACATGAAACGATCAGAAGCCCGATCCAATAGGACATTTTGAAGCCTGCTAAAATTCCGAATAATAACATCAAAATCAGCATGATAATGTGTATGAAAAACGCGACATTCAAAGCATTATCTGGGCCCCAGCGGACAACAATGGAGTGTAATTGATGAGTGCGATCAAATTTGAAATCCTGAATTGCGTAAATTATGTCAAAACCGATCAGCCACAGAACCACAATCATAGCTAAAAGCGTGGGGATAATGGCGCTGTGTTTGATTGAGCCGGTAAAATCAAAAGAACCATTAACCGCCAGCCAAGCTCCGATGGGTGAAATTGCTAGAGCAATTCCGAGAAAAATATGTGTGAAGTCGGTGAACCTTTTTGTGAAAGAATAACCCAAGATGAAGAGTAAGGCTACAGGAGAAAGCATGAAGCAGATTAGTGTGCCTTGATTGAGCTCGCGAACCTGATCTATTCCAAAGGTCGTGCCGATAAAGAGTACTCCACTGAGCAGGCAAAGAGTCCAGGCACTAATGAGTGAAATTTGTCCGGTAGGTAAATGGCGGTTTTTGGTGCGTGGATTAAGTGCATCGAACTTACGATCAACAATACGATTAAATGCCATGGCGCATGTTCGGGCAGTTACCATGGCTAATATAATTAAAAAGAATAATTTCCAACCGGGCCAACCATGCTTCATGGCGATGTGGTTTTCCTGTAGACTTTCCTCCAATCCAGCGTGTTGGGCACGGGCTGCTAAAACTGTGGCAGATAAGGCAAAAGGTAAGGCAAAAACGGTGTGAGAAATTTTGACGAAGTCCGCCCACTTTTCTAGTAGGGTTGGTTCCTTGTGTTCCTCGTCGGGTTGAGGTCTTGTCTCCTTCCTTGCCACACACACAAGCTGAGCTATTGTCGGGAAAATGACAAGTTTAGTCACGCTCTTCAGGCCAACGTGGAGAGACATTATGGTCGACATTCAAGTGATCGAGAACCCTTGCGACGACCGTATCGGCTAGTTCTTCAATGGTGCTAGCTCCAGAATAAAAATAAGGATTTGGAGGAATCAGGATCGCGCCTGCCTGAATCAATAGTTCCATATTCTTAATGTGCACTAAGCTGAGGGGCGTCTCGCGGGGGCAAAGAATGAGTTTTTTGTTTTCTTTCAGCATCACGTCTGCAGCACGTAGCAGGGCATCATCGCTGTAGCCATGGGCAATTCGGCCAAGGGTTCCCATGGTGCAGGGTAATATGACCATTGAATCAAAGGCATTGGAGCCACTGGCAAAAGGTACATTCATACTTTTAGCTGCATGGAGAGGAACTCCTTCATTTAGTTTTAGCCCTTCGGGGAGCTCTTCTCGCATCACTACCTGACCATAGCTGCTAGTGATGACATGAACCTCATGCTGATTCGGATCAAGCCGATCAAGGAGTCTTTGAGTGTAAATGGCCCCACTGGCACCTGTAATGGCGACTAAAATTCTCATTGCGATTGAGCATGGATTTTATGGGCTAAATTGCGCAAGCAGTTATTAACAATTGTGAATAACCTCGACTTATGGAGGGGTTTTTCTTAGGTTTCCGCCTGCATTTTGCGTTTTTTGTGACGCTACAAGGAGGTGCATTTGATCAAACAAAAATTAGCTATTACCATTTTAGTGGTTTCTATGGGGTTAATATCCTGTGAATCGACATCATCAAGCCATACTCAAAAAGCCAACAGTATTGGAATTGGTTTGCAATCGCGAGTAGCACGAACCCCCACCTCTGGTTCAAAAACCAGGCAGTTTACTCAAACGGTACGGGCAACTGCTCCAAGGTTCATTCCACCTGCCCCGCCTAATTTCAATGATCCTAGGGAAGACCCCCGACGAGCTCCCATTGCTGCTCAACCAGTAATATTGACGGGTGAGCAACTTGTGAATCAAGGAGGCAGGGCTAAATCCTACAGTATAAATTTGGGTCAGGATAAATGGGTATCACTGGAACTATGGGGTAAAGCACATAAAGGGTGGTACGGCCAAATTCGTAAGGGTGATGAGGAATTTTTTAGATTGGTGATTTCAGGAATGCGTTTTGATTTACGTCCGAAGCGCAGGTTGATTACGTGTCAGGGAATGCAGATTTGGATGGGATTTGGGCCTCAACTTATAGGTGGAAGTCTGTATGTCCACCATCTGGATATTAAAAAACACCTAGCGCCATTAGCCGCTGGGATGCCTAATTTGGGTAAAGTTGCGGTAATCGATGCAGGACATGGCCGTGATAATCAAGGCACGCGCAGCACCTTCAACCGGGAGTATGAAAAACAATATACTTTGGATTGGGCTCAACGTTTAAAACCTCTCTTGGAAAAAAAGGGGTGGAGGGTTTATTTAACGAGGAATGGTGATAAATCCATGTCCTTGACTGAAAGAGTGCGTTTTGCTGATAAAGTTAGGGCATCTATTTTTATTAGCCTGCATTTTAATGCTGCTGCAGCGAGAGTACGGGGTCTGGAAACTTACTGTATAGCTCCAGTGGGTATGCCTTCACACTTTACGCGGGGTAATCCCGATCCAGTTTCCTCATTATTGCCGAATAATCCCTTTGATGAGAGAAGTTTTCAATTGGCTGCTCGGGTTCATAACCAGATTCTCCTTAAATGCCGGATGCCTGATCGTGGCGTGAGGCGGATACGTTTTATGAGTGTCATTAAAGGACAGAGGAGACCAGCAATACTTGTTGAAGGTGGTTATCTTTCTAATCCAAGTGAGGCACACAAAATTGACTTATCGACCTATCGGCAAAAGCTAGCAGAAGGAATCGCTGCGGCGCTTTAATTACCAGTCGACTTCTACCTTAAGTTTGTTCCCAAACCTATTTGTGTAAAATAAGTGTCCGTGGGCCTTTCCATATTCATGGACCATCTTTGTAATCTTTACATCATACAAACAGTATTCAGCAATTTCTATTAGTTTGCCTTGTCGATACCATTCGATAGCTTGCAAACCTTCAGCCGTTTTTTCACAATCGAAGGTGGCTTGTGCAATGGAATCGAGCTTGAGTCGATGGCCGAGTTTTTCGTTCAAATCGACCAACATATCCAGTGAAGGGACTTGGGTGAAATCAAAAACTGAATAACCCTCCAATACCTTGTAATCGAATCGGATTTGGTTAAATCCCACCACTAGATCTGCCTTTTGTATCTCTTCAATTAGTCCATCGATCTCAGGTTCGCCGTAGACTCGGTAATCCCCGCGTTCGGTGCTGAAAGTTACACCTATGCTCATGCCCATGAGATCGATGTGGTTCCAGCCGCCTACTTCATCAGCCGATTTCTGAGTTTCCAAATCAAAATATACTATGTTTTTCCCCATTACTTGCTTTAGGAGTCTACACTGATGTCATATTGGTTGAGGTAGGTGTTAGTCACTTGAGAGGTCCTACTATCGATCAAATGACGCAGAATTAAAAGAAATTCAGACTGCTTAAGTTTATTATCGGCTTTAGTTATAGGATTTTTTGTCGTAGTTTTGGGTCACTTGTGGGCGAACTAACGAATAACTCAGCGAAAGGTTCCCTGAATATAAAAATTTATTTTCTGCCGAATCTCTTTACGGCGGGCAATCTCTTCTGTGGATTTTTGGCGCTAACGATCATTGTTAGTGCTCCTTCCCTTTATCATCTTCAGCCGCCTTATGCAGATATGGCGATGCAGTTTGCCGCGGCTAAACAGTCTATTTATTGGGCTCTTGAGTTGGTCTTGTTAGCCTGTGTATTTGATTTATTGGATGGGCGGGTTGCAAGAATGGGCGGGTATGAAAGCCCTTTTGGAAGAGAGTTTGATTCTTTGGCTGATGTGGTTTCCTTTGGATAGGTGCCAGCTTTTTTGGTTCACCGAATTGTTTTGAGCGATGTATTCAGGGAGGACATGGCTGAATTGGGTTGGTTCATTGCCTCGGTATATGTGATTTGTGGTGCTTTAAGATTGGCACGTTTTAACTGCCTTTCAGCAATGCAGGATGAGAATAAAGACGAAAAAGTTGATAAAGGAGGAGGCTCAAGTGAGTTTGTGGGGTTTCCTATTCCCGCCGCGGCCGGTCTTGTCGCGAGTATCACTTATTTCTTAATTTGGTTTGAAGAGCGTGATTTTACTAAGGGGAATTGGAAATTTGCTTTGCCGGTCCTATTGCTCTTTCTCTCGGCAATGATGGTGAGTAAGGTGAAGTATCCCACTTTTAAAAAAGTAAATTTACGGGGCTCACGATCCTTTATGGTAATGGTGGTTGCGGCTATTCTGATTGGCTTAATGTTTACAGTCGGAAGGAAATTTGCCTTACCCGTGGGGGTTCCTGTTCTCTTTATAATTTATCTTCTTTATGGTTTTGTCAGGCCGTATATACCGAGGGGTGCGCGTAAGGATTTAGAGGAGAACACCCAATAGAAAAAGTCCCGGAGGAGAAGACAAAGCCTGCGGCTAATTCTTTTGGTGCTACTTAACCAATTCTTCTAGTCTTTTGACTAGATCTTCAGCTTTTCTTTTATCTTGAGTCGTCTTTAATTTTGACAGAGTTAAATTGGTTTTCTTTAAAGTGTCTTTGGCGATTGAATTAAGATCCGTTAATCGTTTTTTAGCCTGCGCGGAATCCAACACCATATTTTTCATTTCTTGGGTGGCAGTATTCTTTGGATCTTCTCTTAGTTTCTTTAGTTGGGCGTTAATATTTTCCTCTTTTTGCCTGGCGTTTGCTATTGCGGTAAATATCCGTTCGGGATTCTGATCGATTTCTTTTTTCAGTATTTCCAAATCGAATTCATTTGCTGCCTCTAAGGCATCCTCAATTTCTTTCGAATACGTTTCGGTGTCGCCGGTAAGTTGCAGATAAGTCTGGTTTGCCTTCCTGAGTTCACGAGGTAGGGCGTCTGCATTATTAGATCTTAATTTGATCAGTTTATTCTCAGCATCTGTGTAATCTTCTTTTAAGTCGTTCAATGTTATGTTGCCTGAAAGCTTTGTTTCTCCTGATTCAATCTGCCCAATAGTTTTGCTCAAATCCTGATATTCTTGAAGAGTGGTTTCGTATTGGTAAGGGAGGTTAATCAAACTGGATAGAAGCCCTTGTAGGATTAGTTTTGAATTGAGGATTTTTATGTCGGTATCAAGCCAAACAGGTGTTAGGCCAAAACGATCGGCCATCGAGCTTGAATTAAAATTGCGGGCCATTTGTCTTTGTTGGTTTGCAAAGGCGCTGAGTTCTTCTGGTTGCGGGGCATCTCCCGCTTCCACTTTGGAAACATGCACGATAAATCCACCGACTCCCTCAGTAGTACTGGGGTTATAA
>CACDBG010000046.1 GCA_902551155.1 uncultured Verrucomicrobiota bacterium
TAAAAACCACTATCACCTTTGATCTAACCAATGGAGCCGAAGGTTACATCCCTCCCCCTGAGCAACATGTCCTCGGTGGATATAATACCTGGGCTGCCCGCACCGCCGGACTGGAAACTTCAGCTGAACCCAGAATTGTCGAAACCTGCATTCAACTACTTGAGCAGGTGGCCGGCAAACCACGCAAAAAAATTAAAGTATCCCAAGGCCTGGCCGCCCAATTGATTACCAAAACCAAACCGGTCGCATGGTGGCGCATGGATGAATTTATCGGTCCACGCGCTATTGATGAATTGAACCGGGCCGATGGCACTTATGAAGATGGGGTAGTTTTTTATCTGGCCGGCCCCGATTCCAAGGCGTTCACCCCGGGCCAAATCAACCGCGCAGCCCATTTCTGTGGTGGGCGCATGCAAACACGCATACCCAATCTCGGTAAAAGCTACAGCGTGTCTCTTTGGTTCTGGAACGGGATGCCGATTGATTCGCGACCAGTCTTGGGCTGGATGTTTGGTCGTGGGCAGAATTACAGCACCCAAGCAACCGGAGATGGGCTGGGACTAAACGCCAAAAGTCAGTTAATCTTCAGTAACGGAAAAGAAACGCTTGCCGGTAAAACCAGTGCAGAGCGGTGGAAATGGCACCATGCCCTGTTGGTGCGGAATAAGGAAAAAGTGCAGGTGTATCTGGATGGCAAACTGGAGATATCCGACGAAGCAAATGCTGTGAGTAATGTAGAAACTCTCTTTATTGGGGGACGCAATAACAAAGAATCCAGTTGGGAAGGTCGGCTGGATGAAGCGGCAGTGTTTGATCGAGCTTTGAGCGAAAAAGAAATTAAGTCTCTTTTATTACCTTAAGAAAGTAAGCTTAAAACTTAGGCAGTTCGCTCCTCGAAAGTCGCGCGGAACCAAAATTATTTTTACCAGCGTAGAGACCGTCTTTGAGTATCAGCTTTATGCGAATGACATCGTGTGGATTGGTCACGATGAGCATCCCATCTTCAACTCGCCAAACGCCATCCCACGCCTTACCGGCACGTGCCAAATGACTCCGGCCATCAGACTTAAGATTTAGCACGTACTTGCTGCCATTATTGCTAAAGCGAATATGCCATTTACCGAGCATCGCCTTAGCCGCAGCAGTCGTGGGTGCTACCGATTTCATGGAGGGCTTTAGCTTCGATGGTTCGACCACGGTCAACGCTGGAGTCGTTCCAAGCGGAAGCACCCAGATGTTTCGGAACTGCAGCGGCTCCCGGTGGTTTTGCAGCTTAATTGGCCCCGGTCGTCCCATCGGTCCGCCGCGTACGCCGTACTTGGATTTTCCAGGTATTTCAAACTTGTCGTGAATGAGGACACCGTTGTGGCGCACGGTGATAACCGCGTCCTTCACTTTCTTGCCGTCCTCGAAAACAGCGTTGGTGAAGTTCACGTCAAAGGTTTGCCAGACCAGCGGTGGCAAACACATGTTCACATCCGAGCCCTTGTGACTATATATACCGCCGCACTCGTTATGATCACCGTCCATGCCGAACGAGTCGAGCACCTGAATCTCGTAATCGTGCACGTGATAGAATCCGCTGTTGCCACGGTCCTGACTGCGGTATTCCGGCTGGTACGGGATCATCAACTCCAGATGAATCTTGTAATTATGGAACATACGCTTCGACATCAGGTCACCAGGTAGCGGCATGAGAGTCTTTAATGTCTTGTGGATACTACCACCGGTCCACTCCTTCATATTACTGCCATCAAAAAGAACAATCGATCCAGGCGGTGGTTTCTGCCCAAGTGTAGGACTTTTTCGAATGATTTTCTTCAAATCAAACAACGCACCATCAACCTGCCCCTTCATAATGTCACCGGCAATGTGTGCAGTACATCGCTTATGCCCCACCGGCGGAAATTTTTTCAAGAGCGATACACGAGTGGAGGAAGGCTTTTTTTCCCTACCCCGTGTCGCCGCCACATGCGCACGTTTACCAGAGGCGGGAGTAAAACCAACTTCATCGCCCATCATTTTCCCGTCCATTAGGCTGCGTTCCATGCCATCCCAACCTGCCCCCGGAAGCCCGCCTGTGTAGAGCACGGCCTGAAAGATTCCCGCCCCCAGCGACACTACTTGACACCCCAGTTTGCCGCCATTTTCTAACGAACCGACATACTCTCCCTGAAACTTGAAATCGGCTGGAATCGTAGGGTCAGCAGAATCAATCCACCGACCGTCGTTTGCTCCTTGAGTCGGAATGCCTAAACAAAATAAAACCGTAAGGATGATTCTCATTTTTGTATTAGCTTACTAAGCTAATCCCTGATGGGACCTGGGTGATTAATCTTAGTCGCATTCTTGGAAGCTCCTGGCATCTCGGCGTGAGGGTTTCTTGTTTTTACCTTCCCTGGAGGCAGAATCTTCCCGTCCTCGATGCGGGGCGGATCGTGCCGGTTGGGAGTCGGATTGACAGGAACGGAATCCCCCGTCTGCTTGGCCCATTTGGTGAGTAGAGCTCGTGCCCGCTGCAAGGCCTTGGCATGCTTGGGGTCGGCTGCCAAGTTGGTTAATTGGTGCGGATCTTCCTTTACTTGGAAGAGTTCCTCAGGAGGGCAGGGGTTGGCGAATATCTGATACTGCTTGGGGTTGGTTTTGCCGGCGGCATGGGCCCCCCAAAGCTCGGCTCCCGCCGGGGTGCGATCATCCGATTCGTAAGAAAGATTGGGCTGGTTGGGGAAATTGTTCCGGATATAGAGAAAGTTCCCGAAACGGACCATACGTTCGTGTGCCTGATAAACGTGCCAGTTGTGCTCGGCAAAAACAAAATCACGGGTCTTGCTCTGAGGTTCTCTCAAGACAGAGGTAAAGCTCACCCCTTGAATGCGCTTATCTTTTTTGGCACCGGCCAGTTCCAGAATGGTGGCACTGATATCAATGGAACTAATGAGTGAATCAGTCACCGCAGGCTTAATGGTGCCGGGCCGCGCAATGAGAAAGGGGGTGCGGATGCCGCTATCATAAAGACGGGTTTTACAGCGCGGGAACGGCCGGCCGTTGTCGGTCATGTAAATGATGTAAGTATCTTTTTCAATCCCCTGCTCCTTCAATTCCTTGCATAGTTGACCCACATAATAATCGGTACGGCTCACTTCGTGCAGGTACTCAGCCAAATCCTTCCTCGTGACGGGACCATCATATAGATAGGGCGGTACTTCCATGTCCTCAGGCTTGTATTGCGGTGCCTTGTCATTGAGCTTCCAGTTACGATGAGCGTCGCTGGAGGCGAACCAGAAGAAAAATGGCTTATCCTTCGGGCGCTCACGCAGCATCGGCACCCAATCCGCCGATTTGCTCGGGCCCTTGCCGCCGGACACCTTGTCAAACCCGCGGTTCACCGCTTTACCCATGTGATGCTTGCCTGAGAGTGCGGTGTAATAACCGGCTGCCTGCAGGGCCTCCGGGAAAACCGGTTGATCAGCGGGCAAAGTGGTGTGGAGCTCCGCTGCGCCGGTATTGTGAGGGTAACGGCCGGAGATAATGCTGCAACGACTGGGCGAACAGCTGCTGATACTTAGGTAAGCATTATTAAAACGCATTCCTTCCTTGGCCATTTGATCAAGGTGCGGGGTTTGAGCAACCTTACTGCCGTAACAACCGAGGTCATCCCATGAAATATCATCAGTAATAAAGAGAATGAAATTGGGTTTGTCCGCTGCTTGAATGGAAAATGCGATAAACGCCAAAAAAGTTAAAAAGTGTTTCATATAATTAGCCCGAAATACGTTTTTTTATTAAACGGTTTAAATTCTGTGAGTGAAAATCCAATGCTTTTCTATAAGGCTCTAAAATTACAGGAGAAACTGATTGCTCATTCACGTATTCCCCGTTTCTGAGTTTAATTCTGAATGACCCTTTAAAGGAAACTACCTGATAACCCGGTCGACACTTTAATAACCTCTCGATCGTTAAAAAACTGCCCTTGAAGAACCCCGCTCGCTCAATAACACGAATCGCATAATTGGAGCACGATTCTTTATACAGGCAACATCTCTTGAACTTATTAGGAACTAATTGCTGATAAGCGCGAATCACCCAAATGAGAACCTGTTTCATTTTTTTCGCCTGACTACAATCATTTTAAAATGATCAATTGAGCCGGGAGTTGCGGGGGTTTCGCCGAAACCTAAACAGCCAGAGGAGCCAGGTGTGCCAGCGATGTATGTTTCCACGGTTTCAAGACGCATATATTCCCACCCCTCCTGAGCCGCTGAATTAATTGCTGATTCTAGCTGGGCTGCTGCCTCTGCTGAGCCTTGATTATTGGCTACATTTGCAACAAACGGCAAAACGCTAAATTCATATTGATCAGACTCCTCATTAAGAGGAGGCACTGGATCAGGCGGAGAAGGAGATGTAATTAGGTCAGGCGGAGAAGGAGATGTAATTAGGTCAGACGGAGGAGGAGATGTAATTAGGTCAGACGGAGGAGGGGAAGGCACAGATTCTGAAATAACTGGCTCTCCATATTCAATCCCACAATTAGCACAAATAAGCCTACCCTCAACACGTGTGATTATCCCTCCGCAACTACATTCCATATTAATTTCCCCGCAGTCAATCAAATGTTCCAAGTCATGCCAATCAGTCCTCAATGATCCTTCCCTGATTAATTTTCTCCAAGGCCGATGAGGAATGTTTGGGCTTATAAGGATGCCACTCAGGCGCACCGAACCAGTCGTACATTACCGCTCTGAATTTTTCAATTTTCTCCGGCGGCTCTTTTTGCCAGCCCATGTCACCGGTTTCACTAATCCAGGTATCGAGTGCAGCCCGCATTTCGGTGAGGGCTTTAAGGTGTTCAGGCCGAGTGGAGTCAATTAGGTTATTCAATTCATCAGGATCAGCCTCGGTATCAAAAAAGTATTCACGCCGAAATTCAGTAAAGAGAGGCATGAGGTGCGGATCAAGTTTTCCCTTTTTATACAGTTCACGCATCACCTGCTGCACGGGAAAACACTTCTCTTTGTAAAAGTTAACATAGGTGCCAAAGTTGAGCTCGGGTTGAAAATTGCGAATGTAATGGTAACGCTTGCCTCGAACCGACCTCAGGCGAAAAGGCACATCATCCACGCGGTCGCGGGCACTGAAGGCATATCTTCTTTGAGGATCTCGGTTTTTGCCGAGGAATACCCGGCTTTGCATGCCCAAGGGACGCTCTACACCAGCCAGAGACAGTGTCGTGGCAGTTAAATCAAGTAGGCTAATCACCTCTTCATTGACCGTACCCTGCTTGAAACCCTCAGGGGCAGGGAAATTCTTGGGCCACTTAATGATCATGGGCACATGTAGACCGGTATCGTAAACCCAATGGATGCTGCGATGATCGACGCGGCCGTTGTCGCCAAAGACAATGATGATCGTGTCATCCAGAAGCTTCTCCTTTTGAAGCTCCTTTAAAACAATACCAACACGCCGGTCCATATTTGAAACCGAGTTCAGATAGCGCGCCCATTCCTCATTGGAAGTTTTGTGCTTGGGAAAGTAAGCCGGAGGCACCACGGATTCAGGTTTGGCATACTGGACGTGCTCCTCCTCGCCCCACCACTTAATGCGCTCAGGCCGGTTTGTGCGAAAGTCGTAAATATCATATTCCGCTTCCGGAGTATTCACCTGCAGGAAGAAGGGTTTACCTTTTTTGATTTCATCCCAGTTGGTGCTCTCAAAAATTTTGCCTTCATTTACAAAATTAAGGTCAAGCTTGCCGGAACCCACCACTTGCTTGCCCATTTTTTTAATGGAACCGGTTAAATAACCCGCATCCTTGAGCCGATGGGTAAGGGGTCTTATGCCTTCGGGTAATCGAAAGCCATCATCCCGATGATCAGGAAAGTGATGCAGGTTAACTGAAGTCTGATACATACCGGTCATGAAAGCGGAACGACTGGGCGCACAAACCGGGGCAGTGGCAAACACCCGAGTATAACGAACGCCTTCCACAGCCAATTGATCGAGGTGTGGAGTATGTACCCCTTGCCGGCCAAAACAGCCGAAGTCCAAGTTGCAGTTATCGGTGATCAACCAGAGGATGTTGGGCTTGTCCTTGGCTGAGGTAATACAGGGCAAAAGAAAGGCAAAGAGGATGGGAACCAATCGTTTCATGGATGACTCTGAGTGTGACTGATTGTACGGCTGAAGCCATTAAAAAAACAAACCGGGTTTTTAACCTTTCCCTACACCAAAGCTTACCCGAGGCTCTGGAGCTCCATGAACCGTGATGAAGCTTTCACATTACTGAAAGAATACACCCAATCAGAATCTTTAATTGGCCATGCCCTCTCAGTGGAAGCAGCAATGCGACATTATGCAGAACGTCTTGAAGGAAATGTAGATCAATGGGGATTAACCGGCCTCTTACATGACTTTGACTATGAACGCTGGCCCAATGTCCCGGAGCACACCCAAGAAGGCGCGAAGATTTTACGTGAGCGGGGTCTGGATGAGGAAATTATTGGCGCCATTCTCTCACACGCTAAATGGAACCAAACGGAATATCCACTAGACCGGCCTATCCGCAAGACGCTCTTTGCAGTAGACGAACTGTGCGGGTTTGTAACTGCAGTGGCTTACGTACGCCCCGAAGGACTCAATGGAATGAAAGCCAAGAGTGTGCGCAAGAAACTCAAAGCCAAAAACTTTGCCGCTGCCGTCAGCCGTGAGGACATTGATCAAGGAGCCGAACTTTTGGAGATGGACCTAAATGATCACATTAATGAAGTCATCGCTGCCCTGCAAAAGATGGAAAATTGAAACCTAAAGCAGTTCGCCCAACGGTTTACCATCTTCAACGATATAACGCGGTCGATTGCGATGATCCTCGTAGGTGCCATCCAAAGGAATACCGAAATGATGGTAGATAGTGGCGGCCAAATCGCCGGGAGTCACCGGACGTTCACCCGGCTGGCCTCCATCCCTGTCTGAGGCACCAATCACCTGCCCGTGATTAAAGCCTCCACCAGCCAAGGTCATGCTCATCACTGAAGGCCAGTGATTGCGGCCTCCCGTAAATCCGGCCTGAGTTCCCATAATGGGGGAACGACCGAATTCGCCCATGGCAATCACCAGCACTTCATCCAATAGCCCCCGATCGCTCAGGTCATTGATCAAGGTTGAATAAAGATGATCGAACACCGGCAAAAGCGGTTTCAGTCCGCTGACGATTCCTCCGTAGACCCCACCAACAGCTTTATCCCCATGGGTATCCCACGTTCCAGAAGCACGGTGATTGGAAAGGTCAATCGTAACAAAGGACACTCCCGACTCCACAAGACGGCGCGCCAAAAGTGCCTTTTGTGCCCACGCATGTTTACCGTAGCAATCGCGCACCTTCTGCGGTTCACGGGTGATATCAAAGGCTTCACGGGCCCGGGCACCAGTTACCAAATCGTAAGCCTGCTGGCCGAATGTATTCATCGCCTCAATATCACCCCTCTGGTCTATATCACGACGTAACCGTTCCAATGACTGAGACAGGGAACGCCGATTATCCAAACGATTAATTGAGATTTCGCTGGGTAATTGAAATAGCTTGGAGGGATTGTCTCCCACGAGAGGATCATACTGCTTTCCCAACCAACCGCCCCAGGCAAAGTGAGTCTTGTCACGCACATTCAAGTGCACACTGGGGGGCAAACCGGATTGGTTCGCTCCGTACCGCTGGCCGACAATCGAACTAATGGCTGGGTACATTTTGCCCTCACGATTGGCGCGAGGCGCGGCAGCACGGTTACCAGTCTGCATCACCTGATTGGGTTGATGATTACTGCCGCGCGCATCAACTGAACGAATGATAGTCAATTTATCGGTGAGCTTGGCATACTTGGGCAAATGCTCACACACATGAACGCCCGGTAACGTAGTCGGGATCGAGTCGAACGGACCACGTTTATTTTCGGGCAAATACGGCTTGGGATCGAGGGTATCAATATGGCTTGGCCCACCGGCCATCCAAAGAAGAATAACAGACTTGTGTCCACTCATAGCCCGGCCCGACTTCTTGGCCGACTCACGTGCCTGCAAGAGGCTAGGTAGCGACAAACCTGCCAACCCGGCCATACCCGCCTTGATCATCCCGCGCCGGTCAGTAAGTGCCACTCCCTCACGCAACGTCCCGTGAAAATCACTGAACGCATTGGAATGATTATGACCTGAAGCCATATTTGCAGGCTACATTAAGGACGCAAAGAGAACAATAAAGGATTAATCAATAGAACTACCGCGAATCTATGTTGAAAAATCGTAAATAGCAGCACCGTAGTCGTGGGATATATGAATCACTTGTATTTTACCTTTTGAATTTTCTATAATATTCATATTCGCTTTAATTGGAACTTTGAGGTAAAGTTCGCGTCAGCTTCCCAAAAGAATGGAAAAACAGGTGATCAAACATAGGAATAATTAAAATGGCTGACTATTATTTTATAGGAGGAGATGACAAAGAATACGGCCCTTATAGTTTGGAGAAGATGCGGGAACTCTACTCTCAGAACCGTCTGAACAGTAAATCTATGGTAAAAAAGGATGGAGGAGGATTTCAACCTGCGTCGAATCTGGAAGAACTCATCGCCCCATCGCCCCAAACTGCACCTCTGACCGAGATTGAAGAACCCCCTTTACCCTCTCCTCAAACACCCGTGAGCCCCGCACCAAGCCAATCGCCGCAGGTGACGGCCGCTCCACATGCGCCCGGGCAAGCTCATGTCCCGCAACAAGCCCAAAAACCGGGCAAAGTGCAGGCGATATCCATCATGGTTTTAGTCATGGGAATATTCGCAACATTAGGTGGGCTGACTTTACTGTTAAGCACTGTTTGCATATATTTCGTTGCCATATACGGAATCGTTCACGGCATCATGGCCATCGTTAAAGGCAGCCAACTTTTGGGATCCGATCCTTGGGACGCCTATCAGGGTGTAAGAACAACTGCCATCATGGGCATCGTTAACATCATCAACTGCGACATTTGGGGTATGGTTTGCGGAATCGTCATTCTAGTATTTCTTGGCGAGCCAGAAGTGCGTGCGTACATGCGTTTACCCCAAAGATGATATCGCATCATTTTTTACTAGAACAACAGAGCTAAAGCCTAAAGCAGCGTTTTAATATTTTCGGGCGGACGCCCTATGACGGCCCGATCGCCTTTTACCACAATCGGTCGCTCCAAAAGTACAGGATATTTAATGATAGCCGCAATGATTTCCTCTTCAGTGGAATCGGCTGAAAGGTTCAGCTGAGAATACACATCCTCCTTAGTACGGATTATCTCGTGTGCTTTCTTGCCTAACTTTTTTAAAAGATCATATAATACTACCTCATCAAAAAGTATCTTGAGATATTCAACTACCTCTATTTCACTTCCAGCTTCCTCGCAAAGCTGCAACGCCTGCCGACTCTTGGAGCAACGTGGATTGTGATAAATTCTCATATTTAGTCAGTTTAACATATCAATTCACATCATCAAAATTGATTAAAAGACCCCTCACTATGAAATGAGAGTAAACCAGCGTGCTAAGAATTGCCTACTGTAAAACCCAACAAATTTTATACTAGGCTGTTACGCGTAATTGGATACGTAGGGAAGTTTAGAAGCCACTTGCTTTACCCCTTTTAAATTTTCCAAAAGACCGGCACGAGCGTCCCATGAGCCATCCAAAAACTGACCCTGAGCCCCGGCTTGAATTTCAAGCTGAATTGTTTCCTCCCCGGCTTGGATCGCAGCTTCAGCAACATCAATTCTTAACTCTAGTGCTGGTTCGCTCTCGATTATATCCTGCAGCCTCGCACAGGTATCATGGTCGGCAGTAAAGCAGGGCATAGCCAGAGACACGCAGTTTCCATAAAAAATCTCTGAATAGCTCTCGGCTACAATCGCCTCAACACCCCAACGCTTCAGTGATTGAGGAGCGTGCTCTCGACTGGAACCACAACCGAAATTTTTATTAGCCACCAAAATAGCCCCGTTGGCAAAGCGTTCATCAACAAAAGGATGAACCTCCCCTTTTTCAGCCAAACCCTTGATATCGTCTTCAAAGGCGTGCTCCCCAATACCATCAAAAGTCACGCATTTAAGAAAGCGTGCAGGAATAATCCGATCTGTATCTATATCATTACCCCGGAGCGGAATACCTGATCCCGTAATTGTGCTGACTATTTCTCCTGACATTACCTAATTCTCCAAATATTGCCGCACATCACTCACCTTACCTTCCAGAGCAGCTACTGCTGCCATCGCCGGACTCATAAGCAGTGTGCGGCCTGTAGGCGAACCCTGCCGTCCCTTAAAATTTCGGTTGGAGGTGCTGGCACTGATTTCATTACCTGAGAGCTGGTCCGGGTTCATGGCCAAACACATACTACAGCCTGCTTCGCGCCACTGAAAACCCGCATCATTAAAAACCTTATCAAGCCCTTCGTTCTTCGCCAATCGATCCACTTCCTGCGAGCCGGGCACAGCCAAAGCACGCACTCCATCAGCCACTTTTTTACCTTCTATGAACTTAGCTGCTTCACGCAAATCAGAAAGCCGACCGTTAGTACAAGAGCCAATAAAGACAACATTAATAGGCGTTCCCACAATCGGCTTGGCTTCTACAAAACTCATATACTCATAAGCCTCTTTAACGACCAGTTGATCCGCTTCATCAAAAGAATTCACTTTGGGCAAATCCTGCCCCACCCCAACCGATTGAGCAGGAGTAATTCCCCAAGTTACAAAAGGTTCAATCTCCTCTCCCTTAATTTCAATCGTGTCATCGTACGTCGCGTCGGCATCTGAAGCAATGGATTGCCAATCGTGAACCGCCCTGTTCCAAGCCTCACCCTCAGGGCAATAATCGCGACCCTTAAGGTAATCGATAGTCGTTTGATCAGGATTCACATAACCGCAACGCGCACCACCCTCAATGGACATATTGCAAACGGTCATTCGCTCTTCCATCGACATATTATCGATGACCTCACCACCAAACTCATAAGCATAGCCCACACCACCGTTTACCCCAAGATGGTGGATGTAAGCCAATGCCACATCCTTTGCATATACCCCCGGCTTAAGTTGGCCGGTAAAGTTGATGCGACGCACCTTGAGCTTGGCCATTGCCAGTGTTTGAGTAGCCAGCACGTCAGCCACCTGGCTGGTCCCAATGCCAAAGGCCAAGGTCCCGAAGGCTCCATGGGTAGAGGTATGTGAATCACCACAGGCAATCGTCATGCCAGGCTGGGTCAACCCACGCTCAGGGCCTACTACATGAACTACCCCTTGCTCCCCTTTTTCAGGAGAGAAAAAATTAATACCATAGTCAGCAGTATTTTTTTCTATATGCTGCAACATCTCTTCAGCCAAAGGATCAATAAGAGGACGTTGACGCTGTTCCGATTCGGTAGGGATAATATGGTCTACAGTGGCAAACGTCCGATCAGGAAAAGGGACAGGCAACCCCTGTTCACGAATCATTGCAAAGGCTTGAGGTGAAGTAACCTCATGAATAAGATGTAATCCAATAAAGAGCTGATATTGCCCAGAAGGCAACTGCTTCACACAATGCCGATCAAAAACTTTATGGTATAAATTCTGCCCCATGGAGTCAAAAAGGAGCGAGAATGTATCAATGAACGAGTAATTGAGCAATCCTATTTCCGTTTTGACACAGCCCGTTGGCTTTGGCAGCTTGTCCGGCCCTTAACCTGTAGATTTAAATAATGTCCCAAGCTTTAGTAGGAAATTTATTGGTCGCTCAAAGCGGCGGCCCCACTGCGGTCATCAACTCCAGTATCGCCGGTGTAATAAGTGAGGCCGGCCGATATGAATGCATCGAGGAAATCTATGGAGGCATGAATGGAGTCTATGGCATACTACAGGAAAACCTGATTGATATTGGCGAAGAAAACACCAAATCCATACAAGCTCTTAAACACACACCTGGGGCCGCTCTGGGAACCTGCAGATACAAAATTAATTTCAAGAAGAATCCTGAGCAGGCAGAAAAGGATATGAACCGGCTCTTTGAAGTCATTGAAGCTCACAATATTAGATACTTCTTTTATGCCGGAGGAAACGACAGTCAAGATACTACCAATAAGGTTCATCTGGAAGCCGCCAAAAGAGGTTACGATATCCGTGCCATTGGAGTCCCCAAGACCATTGATAACGATTTGCCTCATACCGATCACACCCCTGGTTATGGAAGTGTAATCAAGTACAACGCGACAACTGTGATGGAAGTTGGCGCAGACTTACGTAGTCAGGCAACTGATGAAGGCTCTTGCTGTATCATTGAAGTTATGGGCCGGGCAGCTGGTTGGATCGCAGCCGGCACGGTCCTTGCCAAAGAGCAAGAGAACGATCCGCCACACATAATTCTATTACCCGAGATTCCTTTCAACGAAACCAAGTTTCTCGTGAAGGCCATGGACACCGTTACCAAACATGGATACTGCATCGTAGTGGTAGGTGAAGGGCTTAAGGATACTGAGGGCAATGAAATTGGCGCAGATAAAACCAAGCTTGATGCATTCGGTCATCCGGTTCTTGCCGGTGCAGCCGAAAGATTGGCTGAAATTGTGGAGCCAGCATTAAACCTCAAAACGCGCACAGTCAAACTCGGCTATGCCCAACGAGCAGCAGCTCATTATGCCAGTCAAACAGATGTTGATGAAGCATTTGCCTGCGGAGAGGCCGCAGTCCGCGCAGCCATTGAAGGTCAGAGTGGTTTTATGGTGAAACTGGTAAGAGAAAGCGACAAACCATAC